>JANMBW010000139.1:0-3180 GCA_031360565.1 Polaromonas sp. | reverse complement strand
ACTGCATAGCGCACCATCAGCCCGCGCGCCCGCTTGGCCATGAAGCTGATGACCTTGTACTGTCCGGCCCGGTATTCTTCAAACACGCAGCTCACCACCCGCGCCTTGAGCACCTTTCGGTCAACCACCCTGAAATACTCTTCGCTGGCCAGATTGATGAGGATCGGCGAGATGTCCGCTGCGGCGCGCTGGTTCAGGTATTCGGCGATCTGCGAACCCCAATACTGGTAGAGGTTCTTTCCCTTGGGCGTGGCCAGAGCGGTGCCCATTTCCAGCCGGTAGGGCTGCATCCGGTCGAGCGGGCGCAGCACCCCATACAGGCCACTCAAAATGCAGACATGCGACTGGGCCCAGTCGAGCTGCTGAGGGCTCAGTGTTTTGGCCTCAAGGCCTTCATAGACGTCGCCGTTGAACGCGAGCACGGCCTGTTTTGAGTTTTTAACCGTCAGCCGCGGCGACCACGCCTGGTAGCGCGCCACATTCAGGCCGGCGAGAGCGTCCGACAATTTCATCAACGTGCTGATCTGTTGCGGTGTCTTGGTTTTTAGCAGTTCGATCAACTCTGCAGACTGGCGCGTGAACAGCGGCTTGCTGTGGCTGGCGACGTGGGGGCGGGTTTCGTAGTCGAGGGATTTGGCTGGCGAGATTAAAAACAGCATGGCTAGAGGCGTCGGGAACAAACAAAAGCCATGACTGTACGCGAGCATGGCGGTACCCCTTGCAAGGGTATTCAATCCGGTGCATTCTGTAGCAATACAAAGCTGCGCGTCACTTTGCGTGATTTGTATGTTTTAGGAGTCCATCATGCGTGCTGCCGGCTTCTGTTTGTCCTTCATTTTGGTCTTGGCCCCGGCGACACTGACCGGCGCCCGCGCTGCCACCCCGCAACCCACGGGCGTTCAGGCCGCCATCGATGCCATCAGGCAGGCCAATGCCGCAGTAGTCGGTATCAAGGTGACCGCCGCCGAAGGTGCCCGCTCCCGCGAAACGCTAGGTCGACAGCGTTCGGGCTCGGGCGTGGTGATTGGCGCAGACGGCTTGATATTGACCATCGGCTACCTGATTCTGGAGGCCCAGCAGGTTGAAATTGTTACCCAGGACAACCGGGTTCTGCCCGCAAGCGTGGTGGCTTATGACCTCGCCACCGGCTTTGGCCTGGTCAAGCCCCTTTGGCCCCTGCGCGGCGTCGCGCCGGTCAAGCTCGGCAGTCTGCAAGACCTGAAACCCGGCGAACCCCTTATGGCCGCCACCGGCGCAACATCTGCCGGAGACGGCGCCGACGTCAGCATGACCCAGTTGGTCAGCCAGCGCGCATTTTCAGGCAACTGGGAATACCACATCGACACCGCCTTGTTTACCAGCCCACCGGTCACCGCCGGTCGCGGTAACCACAGTGGCGCGCCGCTGTTCAACCACAAAGGTGAGCTGATGGGCATAGGTTCACTTTTGGTCATGGACGCCGCCGGTGAAAACCGCCGCCTGCCTGGCAACATGTTTGTTCCGATTGACCTGCTCAAACCCATACTCGCCGAAATGACGCAATCCGGTAGCAGTCGGCAGAGTCGCCGACCCTGGCTGGGTCTGACATCGAGCGACCGGGGCGGACGTATCCAGATCATCCGTATCAGCGCCAACAGCCCTGCAGAAATGGCCGGTCTCCAGCCCGGAGAGGTCATTCTGGCGATTGATGACACCGAGGTCAGCACCCTGGAGGGGTTCTACAAAAAGCTCTGGGCCAAGGCAACGCCCGACGAGCCCGTCAGACTCACCGTGACCGGCAGTGCGGGCGTCAAAACCATCGTGCTGCAGCCGGAGGACCGTATGCTGACGCTCAAGAAGCCAGAGGGAATCTGATCTTGAGCGGCTGGGGAACTGGCTGCCGAGTCGAATAAAATCAGGTCTGTTCCATCCATCCCAGGGCGGCATCCGAGAGGTGCCGTTTTTTATTGCTCCCATGACTAACGCTGCCCCCTCCCACGTCACCGCCGACTCCGCCTCTCCCCCAGCGCCGGTATCCACGCCAGGATTGGACAGTTTGCAGAAATCATTCGAGCCCGCAGCCATTGAAAGCCATTGGGGACCCTTGTGGGAGCAAAGCGGCATGTATGAGCCGACGCTGGATGCCACCAAACCCTCGTTCGCCATCCAGTTGCCGCCCCCCAACGTGACTGGCACCCTGCACATGGGCCATGCCTTCAACCAGACCATCATGGACAGCCTGAGCCGCTACCACCGCATGAAGGGCCACAACACCTTGTGGCTGCCGGGAACCGATCACGCTGGTATTGCGACGCAGATTGTGGTGGAGCGCAAGCTTCAGCAAGAAGGCACAAGTCGTCACGACCTGGGCCGCAAGAATTTTGTTGCCAAGGTCTGGGAGTGGAAAGACGAGTCCGGCACCACCATCACGCGCCAGATGCGCCGCATGGGCGACTCGGTAGCCTGGAAGCACGAGTACTTCACCATGGACACTAAGATGTCCAAGGTCGTCACCACGACTTTTGTGCAGCTGTATGAGCAGGGTCTGATCTACCGCGGCAAACGCCTGGTCAACTGGGACCCGGTACTTAAATCAGCAGTGTCTGACCTGGAGGTAGAAAGCGAGGAAGAAGACGGCAACATGTGGCACATCCGCTACCCGCTTGCCGATGGCTCGGGCTCACTGACGGTCGCCACCACGAGGCCTGAAACCATGCTCGGTGACGTGGCCGTGATGGTGCACCCTGATGACGAACGCTATGCACACCTGATTGGCAAGCGCGTCAGCCTGCCGCTGTGCAACCGCGAGATTCCGGTGATTGCCGACGATTACGTTGACCGGGCGTTCGGAACCGGTGTGGTCAAGGTGACACCGGCGCACGACACCAACGACTATGCTGTCGGCCAGCGACACCAGTTGCCCATCATCGGCGTGCTGAACCTGGATGCCACCCTCAACGACAACGCGCCCGAAAACTACCGCGGGCTGGACCGTTTTGTTGCGCGCAAACAGGTGGTCGCCGACCTAGAAGCATTGGGGTTTCTGGTCGAAGTCAAACCGCACAAACTGATGGTTCCGCGATGTGCCCGAACCGGCCAGGTGATCGAGCCGATGCTGACTGACCAGTGGTTTGTTGCGCTGAACAAGGTCAGCGAAAAAGATCCAACCGGGAAATCCATCGCGCAAAAAGCGATCGATGC
>JANMBW010000108.1:0-5665 GCA_031360565.1 Polaromonas sp. | reverse complement strand
GCCGTTTCGTACCGTCGCTGCCCGGGTGCTTCCACCGCGGTGCAGCAGGACTTCATTCTGCTCCCCAAAATCGGGGCAGACCTTGACGAAATCATGGTCATCCGGCGCCACCACCACCCAGATACCTGCCAGCGTCGCATCAAGCGCCCGAAAGGCCTTGACGGTGTGCCAGACCATGGCCTGTCCGCAAAGATTCTCGTATTGCTTGGGGCCTTGGGTAGCCGCCCGGCTGCCGTGTCCCCCGCAGGGAATCAGGGCGAAAATAGCTGTCGTTCGGGCTTTTTCACGATCTGTCGTCATGCGGCCATCATAAATTCTAAAATCAGGGCCAGAGCGTGATGAGCGCCACCACCACCCCACTCTGTTGTGATTGGGGTGTTTGCTATTTCTGACCGCAAATTCCAGATATCCCATTTATGCGGCCTTGGGCCGCGCCAAACTGACTGCTCCATGGATTTACCCAAACTCGTTCCCGGCAAGCGCTATACCCTGCCTAAGCCGGTCGGGTCTGCCGACGCCCTACTTCTTGCCAACCTGGGCATACGGGAAACGGCCGCTGGCAGGCTATGCGCCATCATCACTTCCGACGCCATCACGGCCCAGCGCTTGCTCGATGAAATCGCTTTTTTCGCACCCGACCTCCGCTGCGCCCTGTTCCCCGACTGGGAAACCCTGCCCTACGACACCTTCTCGCCGCATCAGGACCTGATCAGCGAACGGTTAGCCACGCTCTGGCGAATTCAGCAGCGCAACAAGGAAACCGGTGCCGACGTGGTCATCGTGCCGGCCACCACCGCGCTGTATCGCCTGGCACCACCGAGCTTTCTGGCCGGTTACACGTTTGAATTTACTGTCAAGCAAAAGCTCGACGAAGCACGACTGAAAGCGCAACTCACTTTGGCCGGCTACAGCCATGTGACCCAAGTCGTCAGCCCCGGCGAATACGCGGTCCGCGGCGGGTTGATTGATCTTTTCCCGATGGGCTCGCTGGTACCTTACCGCGTCGATTTGTTTGACGACGAGATCGACAGCATCCGCACTTTTGACCCCGACAGCCAGCGCAGCTTGTACCCGGTTCCCGAAGTGCGCCTGTTGCCAGGCCGCGAGTTCCCGATGGACGACGAGGCTCGCGCCCGCTTTCGCAGCCGCTGGCGCGAGCTGCTCGACGGTGATCCGACCAAAAGCCGTATCTACAAAGACATCGGCAACGGCGTCGCGACCTCCGGTATCGAGTATTACCTGCCGCTGTTTTTTGAACAAACCTCCACCGTTTTTGACTACCTGGGTGCCGATGCCACGGTGGTGCTGCATGGCGACCTGGAGCCGGCCTTTCAACGCTTTTGGCAAGACACCAAGGACCGTTACCGCCTGGTGCGCGATGCGCCGGACCGACCGGCATTGCCGCCCGATTCACTGTTTCTGGATGCCGAACAGTTTTATGCCCGTGCCAACGATTACCCGCAGCTGGCCCTGAAAGCGACGGCCACAGATGTTGCGGACAGCGCTCAGTTTCAAAAGCTCGAAGAGATGGCTGTGGTGCGCGGTGTGGACGAGCCGCTGGTCAAGCTCAAAGCGCATATCCGCAACACCCCGCACCGGGTCTTGCTGCTGGCTGAAAGCGATGGCCGACGCGAAAGCCTGCTGGACTTTTTACGCGCCAGCGGCGTCAGCCCGCCTGCGTTTGACTCACTCGAAGATTTCCAGACCAGCAGCGAAAAACTCGGCATCGCCACGGCGGCCCTGGACACAGGCTTCAGTTGGCTGGAAGGCGACATCGACTTCATCACTGAAACCGAATTGTTTGCCGCTGGCGCAACGGTACGCAGGCGCAATAAAAAGCAGGAGCAGGTCAGCGATGTCGAGGCGCTGATCAAGGATCTTTCGGAACTCAATGTTGGCGACCCGGTGGTCCACAGCGCGCATGGCATTGGGCGCTACCGGGGCCTGATCAACATGGACCTAGGTCTAGGGAAAAATGCCGATGGAAGCCCCTCGGTTCAGGAATTTTTGCACCTTCAATACGCCGACGAGGCGACCCTTTATGTACCCGTCAGCCAGCTGCACCAGATCAGCCGCTACACCGGCGTCAGTGCAGACGAAGCACCCCTGCACCGCCTGGGCAGCGGCCAGTGGGAAAAAGCCAAGCGCAAGGCCGCCGAGCAAGTGCGCGACTCGGCAGCAGAACTGCTCAATATTTATGCCCGGCGCGCCGCACGCGAAGGCCATGCCTTCCGCTACTCCCCTAACGACTACGAAGCTTTCGCCAATGACTTTGGCTTCGATGAAACCGCCGACCAGCGCGCCGCCATTCATGCGGTGATCCAGGACATGATCAGCCCGCGCCCGATGGACCGGCTGGTTTGCGGCGATGTCGGCTTCGGCAAGACCGAGGTTGCACTGCGCGCCGCATTCATCGCCATCACGGGCGGCAAGCAGGTGGCTCTGCTGGCACCCACCACCCTTCTGGCAGAGCAGCACTACCAGACGCTGGTCGACCGGTTTGCCCGGTGGCCGGTCAAGGTTGCTGAGATGAGCCGATTCCGGTCGGGCAAGGAAATCACGGCTGCCATCAAGGGGCTGGCTGACGGCGGCGTGGACATCGTGGTGGGCACCCACAAGCTGCTCAGCAAAGACGTGCATTTCCAGCGTCTGGGTCTGCTGATCATTGACGAAGAACACCGCTTCGGCGTGCGCCACAAGGAGGCCATGAAAGCCATGCGTGCCGAGGTCGATGTGCTGACGCTCACCGCTACCCCGATCCCGCGCACACTGGGCATGGCTTTGGAGGGCTTGCGCGACCTGAGTGTGATTGCCACGGCGCCGCAGCGCCGACTGGCCATCAAGACCTTTGTACGCAGCGAAAGCAATGGCGTGATCCGCGAAGCCGTGCTGCGCGAACTCAAACGCGGCGGGCAGGTTTATTTTCTTCATAACGAAGTAGAGACCATCCAAAACCGGCGCGAGAAACTCGAGGCGCTGTTGCCGGAGGCGCGTATTGCCGTCGCGCATGGCCAGATGCCCGAACGTGAACTCGAGCGGGTCATGAAAGACTTTGTGGCACAGCGCTACAACCTGCTGCTGTGCTCCACCATCATTGAAACCGGGATTGACGTGCCATCGGCCAACACCATCGTCATGAGCCGTGCCGACAAGTTTGGCCTGGCGCAGCTGCACCAGCTGCGTGGCCGGGTTGGCCGCAGCCACCACCAGGCTTATGCTTACCTGATGGTGCCGGATATCGAGGGTCTGACCCGGCAGGCCGGCCAGCGTCTGGAAGCGATTCAGCAAATGGAGGAGTTGGGCTCAGGTTTTTACCTGGCCATGCATGACCTTGAAATTCGTGGCACCTGTGAGGTGCTGGGCGAAAACCAGTCGGGCAACATGATGGAGGTTGGTTTTCAGCTCTACAACGAAATGTTGAGCGAAGCAGTACGCTGCTTGAAGGCCGGTATTGAGCCCGACCTGCTCAGCCCGCTGAACGTCACGACCGATATCAATCTGCATGCCCCAGCCCTGTTGCCGGATGACTATTGCGGCGATGTGCACCTGCGTTTGAGCTTTTATAAAAAGCTGGCCACAGCCAAAAATACCGATCAGATTGATGCCCTGCTCGAAGAAATTGTCGATCGCTTTGGCAAGCTGCCGCCGCAAGCCCAGACCTTGATAGACGTACATCGCCTGCGCGTGATCGCCAAGCCCTACGGCGTGGTCAAGGTCGATGCCGCGCCAGGTGTGATCAACATCACGTTCAAAAAAGATCCCCCCATCGATTCCATGGCCATCATGCACCTGATACAAAAAAACCGGCACATCAAGCTCGCTGGTAATGAAAAACTGCGCATCGAAAAGGCCTTGCCCGAGGCCAAAGATAGGGCGCAGACGGTGCGCGATGTCCTTCGTTCACTCGGCCAACCCCGGACAGAGGAAATGCCCGCATGAAGCCCGCAGAAATTTCCCCTGGTCTGGTGTTGAATGCGGCCATGCCCCCACTCCAACTCAGTCAGTTCAAATTGATCGCGTTTGACATGGACTCGACGCTGATCAATATCGAATGTGTGGACGAGATTGCCGATGCGGCTGGCCGCAAGGCAGAGGTGGCGGCCATCACGGAAGCGGCCATGCGAGGCGAGATCACCGACTACAAAGACAGCTTGCGCCAGCGCGTGGCCTTGCTCAAGGGTGTCAGCGTGGCCAGCATGAACGAGGTGTACACACGGCGACTCAAGCTCAATCCTGGCGCTGCAGAACTGGTGCACACCTGCAAAAAGGCGGGCATGAAAGTGTTACTGGTCAGTGGCGGTTTCACCTTCTTCACGGATCGTATTCGTGATGAGCTCGGCATCGACTACTCCCGCTCCAACGTCCTGGGCATCGACGGCGGTCTGCTCACCGGTGAACTGGTGGACCAGCCCTGGGGCGATATTTGTGATGGCGAGGAGAAACGCAAAATGCTGCTGGAAACCTGCGCCATGCTAGGCATCGCACCCCGCCAGGCGATCGCCATGGGAGACGGTGCCAATGACCTGCCCATGATGGGCGTGGCGGGCTTGTCAGTGGCTTACCGGGCAAAGCCTAAAGTGCGTCAACAGGCTATGGTGGCGATCAATTCAGGCGGATTAAACCGGCTGCTGGAGATTTTCTCGAAGCCGGATACCAAAAAAGCGTAGGCTGCTATTGCGGCAGCGCGCACCAGTCGTCGATCAGGTCCTGGAAAAGCAGCGTGGCCTCGCTAATCCGGTCGACCCGGCAGTACTCGTTGGTCTGATGCGCCAGATCGGGCTCTCCCGGGCCCAGAATCAGCGTAGGCGGCATACCCAGTGGCAGACGCAGTGCAGCGGCATCGGTGAAATACGACACGGTACGGGGCTCGGGCATGGCGCCGCTTCGCGCAGCGCATATTGCAAACACGCGCTGCATCCAGGGATCGGTCGGTTCGGTGTACACGCTGCTGACGTCCAGCAGGGTACGCAGCTTGATCTGAGGGCCCAGTACCCGGCACAGGCACGCCAGCACCTGCGCATGGTCTTGTCCTGCTACGGTGCGGATGTCGATGCCGATCTCAGCGGCGTCCGGCACGGAATTGATATTCAGGCCGCCCCGCGCGGTCCCGACATTGAGCGTGGGACCTCCCATCAGCGCGTGCGCACCGGTTTCAAACCTGAACTGTTCAAGCGCCAGGGCCGCATGCGCGATCTTGTAAACCGCGTTGTCACCGCGCTCCGGCATGGACCCGTGGGCCGTCGTGCCGCTGGCCTCTGCGGCCAACCAGAATGCGCCTTTATGACCGAGTAGCGGTGCGTTGCCAGTGGGCTCGGCCACCACGAGGGCGCCCGCTGTACCCATCAGCTCAAGGGCCTGGGGTGAATTAGCCATGGCGAAGGCGCCCTCACAGCCGGTTTCTTCTCCAGCGGTGATGATCAGGCTCACGCCGCAGCCGTCGCGCAGTTGCTCCGCCCGGGCAATTGCTGCGGCCACAAAGGCAGCGACACCACTTTTCATGTCACTGGAGCCGCGTCCATGAAGCTTGCCATCGATGATTGCCGCACCAAACGGATCGTGCTGCCAAGGCACCCCGCCCAGAGGAACGACATCCACATGCCCGGTGAAGCACAGCGGTGCCAAGGCACCCGTGACCCCCGACCTGCCGCCAATTCGCGCCACCAGA
>JANMBW010000107.1:0-1707 GCA_031360565.1 Polaromonas sp. | reverse complement strand
GCCGCTGCGCGGTGCGAGCTGTTTGCGTGGCGCACAACGCCCGAGGGGCGGCTGGCGGAGATCTTGGTGCTGGACCAGTTCTCGCGCAACGTCTACCGCGACACGCCCCGGGCCTTTGCGCAGGACGCACTGGCGCTGGTGTTGGCGCAAGAGCTGGTGGCCAGTGGGCAAGACCGCAGCCTGCCCAGCGCGCAGCGCGTGTTTGCCTACATGCCCTACATGCACAGCGAGTCCGCGCTGATGCATACGCAGGCGGTGCCGCTGTTTTCACAGCCGGGCATGGAAGACAACCTGAGCTTCGAGCTGCGCCACCAAGCCATCATCAAGCGCTTTGGCCGCTACCCCCATCGCAACGCGATTCTGGGGCGACCCTCCAGCCCTGAAGAGCTGGCGTTTCTGAACGAGCCGGGATCATCGTTCTAGGTTCTCACTGGCCGTTGCTATTATTTTAGTAGCTGCTTGCGCACAGGCTACGTGAGCTAGAGGCCGATTTCTTTAATAATTGCCACGGAATGCAAGGCTCAGTCACCCATCATCGGCAGACGACTCATGCTGCTGGGCAACGCCTCATGCTTCATAGAATAAGGCCATGACCCTTCTCACCCTCGATGCCCTGCGAACGCTCTATGGCCCCGCCCATCAGCGGTCGGTAAAAAAAGAGCTGACTCAACTCGATGCGCACTGCTTGCGATTTATCGCGCTGTCTCCGTTCGTGGTCATTGCCAGTTCCGGTATCGATGGCGCGCAGGACGCTTCGCCTCGCGGTGGTGCGCCGGGTTTTGTGAAAGCCCAAGAGAGCAGGAGCTTGCTGATTCCCGATTCGCCCGGCAATAACCGGCTGGATACGCTGGAGAACATCCTGCAGACCGGTCACATCGGGCTGCTGTTTCTGGTGCCGGGCGTCGATGAAAGCCTGCGCGTCAATGGCCGGGCCGCGCTGTCGACCAATGAGGCCGACGTAGAGCGGTGCGCCGAGCCCAAACGAAGACCCAAGCTGGTGATCAAAGTGACAGTCGAGGCCGCCTATTTGCACTGTGCCAAGGCGTTGATGCGCTCGGCGCTGTGGGACCCGGCACGGCACATTTCGCGCGCCAGCCTGCCGACCATGGGCGAGATGCTGAAAGACCATATTGGCGGCGACCTTCCGGCGGAAACCCAGGCCGAGATGCTGGCCCGCTATGCGCAGGATTTATAAAGAAATGGGTCAGACGCCCATTGCCCCCAGCGCAATTAGCCAATCAATGCCCGATAAGCCGCCCGCGTGTCGTCCCCTATCGCCGCCAGCACTTGCGCATAAGTCGTCTTGTGCCGCGCCATCAAACGGGCACTCGCCACAGCCTTGGAGTTGCAAAACCAGTGGCAGCTGTGCTGCATCAAAAAAAGCTCGGCTGACAGCGTAAAAGCCTTGTCTCTTGGCGTGCGGCTCAAGGCGTTGCCAGCGGCCTGTTCGAGTCCATTCGCGTGAATGGCAAATGCTTTGCGCAGGTCGAATGAGGCTTGGGGAAAAAGGGTCGTCGCGTAGGGAATGGCCAGCGCCAGTTTGCTCACGCGGGTATTTGCCGCTTCCAGCTTTGAAAAATCGGCGCTGAACTTATTGAACTGCTCGCACAGCTGGGTTTCGGTCGCGTCGAGGTATCGCCAGACCTGGTCGCGGCGCTCCAGATCGGTCTCGCCCAAGGCACGCAGGTAGCCCTCGGCCAAAGTCTC
>JANMBW010000094.1:0-1871 GCA_031360565.1 Polaromonas sp. | reverse complement strand
GATTACTTCGACCCGGCCAGTGCGTTTGGCGGTGACCTCAGTGCGGCGCTGGCCAAAGCTACCGCTAAATTTTTACTGGTGAGCTTTACCACTGACTGGCGCTTTTCCCCCAGCCGAAGCCGCGAAATCGTCAAGGCCTTGCTCGACAACCACTGCGATGTCAGCTACGCCGAGATCGACGCGCCGCACGGACATGATGCCTTTTTGCTCGATGACCCGCGTTACATGGGCGTTGTGCGCTCCTACTTTCAGAGCAAAGTAGCAATATGAATACTATCGTTGACCGCGACGCTCCGCCCTCGGCCAATCTGCTGTCCATTGCCCGGCTGGTGCCGTACGGCTCCCGCGTGCTGGATCTGGGCTGCGGCACCGGCGAATTGCTGGCGCATCTGATTGAGCAGCGCGGCTGCTCGGGTTACGGTGTCGAGATCAACGATGTCAACGTACAGGCTTGCGTGGAGCGCGGTGTGAATGTCATCCAGCTCAATCTGGATGACGGCCTGTCGGTGTTTGGCGACCACTCTTTCGACGTGGTGCTGCAAATCGACACGCTGCAACATCTGCGAAATGCCGAGACCATGCTGCGCGAAACCGCCCGGGTCGGCCGCATCGGCGTGGTCGCCTTTCCCAATTTTGGCTATTGGCCCAATCGCCTCGCCGTGCTGCGTGGCCGGATGCCGGTGACCAAGGTGCTGCCCTATCAGTGGTACGACACGCCCAATATTCGGGTGGGGACCTTGCAGGATTTCGAGGCACTCGCCGTACAAAACCAGCTTGAAATTCTGGACCAGTTCGGATTGCAGGACGGGCGCGAAGTCCGCCTCTGGCCGAACGCGCGGGCGGGCCGCGCGGTCTTCAAATTCCAGCGCCGCTAGGCCCAGCATGAACGACCCGGCCTCACCCCGACCTGCTGCAGTGTCGTTTGGCGAGGCCTTTCGCTTTTGGCTGAAACTGGGCTTCATCAGCTTTGGCGGGCCGGCCGGGCAAATTGCCATCATGCACCGCGAGCTGGTGGAAAAGCGCCGCTGGGTGTCTGAAAAACGTTTTCTGCATGCGCTCAACTTCTGCATGGTGCTGCCCGGCCCGGAAGCGCAGCAGCTCGCCACCTACCTGGGCTGGCTGATGCACCGCACGCGGGGCGGCGTGGTGGCAGGCGCGCTGTTTGTGCTGCCGTCGCTGCTGCTGCTGATCGCGCTGAGCTGGATTTACATGGCTTTTGGCCAGCAGCCGCTGGTGGCCGGCATTTTTTATGGCATCAAGCCCGCTGTGGCCGCGATTGTGCTCCACGCACTGCACCGGATCGCCAGCAAATCATTGGGAAATCCGGTCTCAGCGCCCGTACCGTGGCTGATAGCCGCTATGAGTTTTATAGCGGTGTGGGGCTTGAAGCTGCCGTTCCCGGTTGTGGTGCTGACGGCCATGCTGGTCGGTGCAGTGTTGGCTCGGGTGGCCCCCGGGGCCTTGGCGCGAGGCGGTAGCCAGACAGCCCATGCAGGCAAGGCGCATGCCGCAGCGCTGATTGATGACGATACACCGACACCCGCGCATGCGGTGTTCAGGCCGCGCCGGCTGGCGGGGGTGCTGGCGGTCGGCGCCGCGCTATGGCTGCTGCCCATGGCGGTCCTTCTGGTGATGCACGGCTGGCAAGCGACCCTGACACAAGTCGGCTGGTTTTTTACCAAGGCGGCGTTGCTGACTTTTGGCGGCGCCTACGCCGTGCTGCCTTACGTGAACCAGGCCGCTGTCGAGCATTACCAGTGGCTGACCACTGCGCAAATGATGGATGGTTTGGCACTCGGTGAAACCACGCCCGGCCCCCTCATCATGGTGGTGGCGTTTGTCGGCTTTGTGGCCGGCTGGACTCGGCAAGT
>JANMBW010000083.1:0-1889 GCA_031360565.1 Polaromonas sp. | reverse complement strand
ATACGAGATTCACCCCGAAGATTTCAACTTGCCCATGGCCAGCACCAGAGCTTTGCGGGTTGACACGCCCGAGCAGTCCAAAGCCATGTTGCTGGGCGTGCTCGACAACCAGCCCGGCGCACCGCGCGACATCGTTATCCTCAACGCGGGGGCTGCGCTGTATGCTGCCAACGTGGCGGCTTCGATACGTGAGGGTATGGATCAGGCCCGTGCCGTCCTGGCGTCGGGTGCGGCCAAAGCCCGCTTGCAACAACTTATGGCGGTGACCCAAGCACTTGCCACTTGACTCCGCCTGAACAGGCCTAAGGCCCCTCCACCATGACCGATATCCTGGACAAAATTGTCGCCGTCAAACGCGAAGAAATTGCCGCCGCCAAGGCTCAAAAGCCTCTTTCTGCAATGCGTTTTGATGCCGAGTCGAGCGTGCTGACGCGAGACTTTATCGGTGCCTTGCGTCAAAAAATCGCTGCCGGTAAGCCAGCCGTGATCGCCGAGATCAAAAAAGCCAGTCCTTCCAAGGGCGTGCTACGGGCTGAATTCATTCCCGCTGACATTGCCCAAAGCTATGCTGAATATGGGGCAGCCTGTTTGTCAGTGCTTACTGATAGGCAATTTTTTCAGGGTACGACCGATTATCTGAAGCAGGCTCGCGCATCGTGCAGCCTACCGGTGCTGCGCAAGGACTTTATGGTCGATCCCTACCAGGTCTACGAGGCACGGGTGATGGGCGCGGACTGCATTTTGTTGATTGCAGCCTGTCTGGACGACCAGCAAATGCGAGACATGGAGGCGCTTGCCCGGTCCCTGGACATGGCGGTGCTGGTAGAAGTGCACGATGCCGCGGAGCTGGAGCGCGCGCTGAAACTCAAAACGCCACTAATCGGCGTCAACAACCGGAACCTGAAAACGTTTGAAGTCTCACTGGACACCACGATCAGCCTGATGGCCCAGGTGCCCGCTGATCGCCTGCTGATCACCGAATCGGGTATCGCGGCCCCAGCCGATGTCCAGCGCCTGCGCACAGCCGGCGTGTCAGCATTCTTGGTGGGTGAGGCATTCATGCGCGCCGAAGACCCTGGATTGGCCCTTGCTCAACTGTTCGGCCAGTAGCGATCGTGAACAGCCCAGTGGACCCGCCCGACCATCTCATCAGTGCTGATCCGTCAGATTGGCCGGTGGCGGCAGGTTGGCAGGCAATCACCACAGACTTTTTTGCCAGTAGCAAGGGCCGGGCTCTCCTCAGCTTTTTGAGCAGCCGTCTCGCTGCGGGCGCGGTGGTTTTCCCGCCGCAGCCTCTGCGCGCACTGGCGTTGACGCCGCCTGAAGAAGTGCGCGTGGTGATTCTCGGTCAGGACCCCTACCATGGTCGGGGGCAGGCCGAAGGACTGGCTTTTTCGGTGGCGCCAGGAGTTGCCGTACCGCCTTCGCTGCGCAACATCTTCAAGGAACTGCAGCGCGATCTGGGTACGCCTTTGCCGCCCTTTCCGGTGCCGGGCGGCAGCCTGGTGCGCTGGGCCACCCAGGGGGTGCTGTTGCTCAATAGCTGTCTGACCGTTGAAGAAGGGCAACCCGCCAGCCATGCGCAGCGCGGCTGGGAAGCACTGACCGATGCCGTCATTTCCCACGTCGCAGGCGGTCCGCGCCCGGTGGTGTTCATGTTGTGGGGCGCGCATGCACAGAGCAAACGGGTGTTGATAGAGGGCATAGAAAGCCATCGCCATAAGGTGTTGGTGGCCAACCATCCGTCGCCACTGTCAGCCTTGCGGCCACCGCAGCCATTTATCGGTTGTGGCCATTTTTCGCAGGCGCGGGACTTTCGGGCCGCTCAGAGGGCGGCTGGAGATAACCCGAGTCAAGAGTAAAAGTGCTTAAAAGCGCTTGAACAATCT
>JANMBW010000059.1:0-2941 GCA_031360565.1 Polaromonas sp. | reverse complement strand
CAAGGACAAGACCAAGTTTGAAGCGGTCGACATCTTCCGCAAGTTCGATATTCCTTGCGCCCCGGTGTTGTCCATGAAAGAACTGCTGCGTGACGAATCCCTGATTAAGAGCGGCTCGATCGTTGAAGTGCCGCACCCTGTGCGCGGCAGCTACTGGACCATCGGCAGCCCGATCAAGTTCTCTGACCTCAAGCCTGAAGTCACGGCCTCTCCGCTGCTCGGCGAGCACACCGACGAGGTGCTGACTGAACTGGGTTACAGCAAAGAGCAGATCGCTGCGATGCACACCAGCAAGGCCGTCTAACCAGCGGACTTGACAGCGACCCTCGCACAGGAAACGGCGCCCAGTACAGGCGCCGTTTTCATTTAGAGTTTTGTTTTTGAGTTTTAGAGGCGCCCCATGAACACAACCGTCGACTTTCATCAACTGGTATCGGCCATCGGTGATGCCGTGGTCGTCTGCGACGCCGGTGGCGCCATCACCCTGTGGAATCCAGCTGCGGAGTACCTGTTTGGCCACACCGAGAGCGAGGCCCTGGGCCAGTCCCTGGACCTGATCGTGCCGGAACGCCTGCGCCAGCGCCACTGGGACGGCTACCACAAGACCATGGAAACGGGCATCACCCGTTATGGACATGATGTCCTGCGTGTGCCAGCCTTGCACAAAGACGGGCGCAGTTTGTCCATCGCCTTCACGGTCGCCATGCTCTACTCGGCTGACAAGAAGGTATCCGGCATCGCATCGGTTATCCGGGATGAAACCGCCCGTTTCAACGACGATCGCGCGCTGCGCAAGCGGCTGGCTGAACTGGAGGCCAAATCTGGTGCGTAAAATTCGAGCACGGGCTGCCGCGGGATTCACCGCGTCAGCGACCGTTGCCCATTCCCGCTGCAAGTTCTTGCCACAAAGAGTTTCCCCATGAGTAAAGCACTTGACGGTGTCCGAATCCTTGACTTCACGCATGTGCAATCCGGACCAACCTGCACCCAGTTGCTGGCCTGGTTTGGCGCCGATGTCATCAAGGTCGAGCGAACCGGAGAAGGCGACGCCACGCGCGGTCAGTTGCGCGACATTCCGGGCGTCGACAGCCTGTACTTCACCATGCTCAACCACAACAAGCGCTCGATCACGCTGGACACCAAAAAAGAGAAAGGCCGGGAAGTGCTGGACCGGCTGATCAAGGAGTGTGATGTGCTGGTCGAAAACTTTGCGCCGGGTGCGCTGGAACGCATGGGCATCACCTGGGAACATATCCAGAAGGTCAATCCGCGCATGGTGGTGGCCTCGGTCAAGGGATTCGGTCCAGGGCCTTACGAAGACTGCAAGGTTTACGAAAACGTCGCGCAGTGCGCGGGCGGCTCAGCCTCAACCAGCGGATTCGACGATGGCCCGCCCATGGTGACCGGCGCCCAGATTGGCGACAGTGGCACCGGCCTGCATCTGGCGTTGGGTATTGTGGCCGCGCTTTACCAGCGCAACACTACCGGGCGTGGTCAAAAGGTGCTGGCGCCGATGCAGGATGCGGTGTTAAATCTTTGCCGCGTCAAGTTGCGCGACCAGCAGCGCCTGGAACGTACCCATACCCTGCACGAATACCCGCAGTATCCGGATGGCAAGTTTGGCGCAGCCGTACCCCGCGCCGGCAATTCGTCGGGCGGCGGTCAGCCGGGCTCCATCCTTAAGTGCAAAGGCTGGGAAACCGATCCCAATGCCTACATTTACTTCATCACCCAGGGCGCCGTCTGGCCAGCCGTTTGCAAGGTGATTGGTGAGGAGGACTGGATCACCGATGAAGCCTTTGCAACGCCCTCTGCACGTTTGCTGCACCTCAAGCCAATCTTTGAGCGCATCGAAAAGTGGACCATGACCCAGACCAAGTTTGAGGCCATGGAAATTCTCAACCAGTACGACATTCCCTGCGGCCCGATTTTGTCGATGAAAGAGATCGCGCAAGAGCCATCGCTGCGTGAGACTGGCACCATTGTCGAGATTGACCATCCCGAGCGCGGCAAGTATCTGACCGTCGGCAATCCCATCAAAATGTCGGACAGTTCGACCGAGGTCACCCGCTCTCCTCTGCTCGGCGAGCACACCGAAGAAGTGCTCGCGCAGTTGGGTTATGACGCTGACTACGTGGCGCAATTGCGAGCTGAACGCGTGATTTGAACGCGGTCACACGGCGTGAATGATCTTTTAGAAGAAAAACCGCAACATTAATTGGCAAAAAGCACATTTCCCCTATGAAACGATGTTTTTCTCCAGTAGCATCCGCAGTGCCGCTGGTGAGTAGTTATCTCCAGAGGTGATTTATCAACTTCTAGAAGGAAAATCAATCATGGCAACTGCGAAAAAAGCACCGGCAAAAAAAGCGCCTGCAAAAAAGGCTGCACCGGCAAAGAAAGTAGCTGCAAAAAAAGCAGCCCCTGCGAAAAAAGTCGCTGCAAAAAAAGCACCTGCCAAAAAGGTGGCCGCCAAAAAAGCAGCTCCGGCCAAAAAGGCGGCTGCCAAACCAGCCGCCAAAAAAGCCCCTGCCAAGAAGCGCACACCCAACGCGGCATTCATGAAGGCCTTGACCTTGAGCCCGGCGCTCTCGGCTGTGGTGGGCGACAAGCCTCTGCCACGCACCGAGATCGTGAGCAAGCTGTGGACTTACATCAAGTCCAAAGGTTTGCAGGACAAGGTCAACAAACGCATGATCAACGCTGACGACAAGCTCAAAGCAGTGTTTGGCAAGCCGCAGGTATCGATGTTTGAGATGGCTGGCCTGATCGGCAAGCACGTCAAATAATCAGCCCGCACTGATGTTAAAAGGCCGGTCTTGACCGGCCTTTTTTATTTTTTAGATACGAAATAGCGCGCTAGCCCAGTCGCTTTGAGCGCCAATAGCTATTTTATTGATAGCACCTATGAAGCCGCCAGGAGCCCTTGACGGGTGATAGC
>JANMBW010000051.1:0-3924 GCA_031360565.1 Polaromonas sp. | reverse complement strand
TGTGGTGCACTGGTTTGCAGACGCCAGTCGACGGCGATGCCGCGCTCCACCACCAGACCAGCGGCCTTGGCCAGCGACACATCCGGCCGCAGGCCGATGGCGCTCAGCACACAGCTGGCGACAATGCGCTCGCCACCGGCTAAGGTCACTTCCATCGGCCGCTGGCCGTCCGGGTCTGGCGCTGCAAAATCGACCGACCTGACGGTGTTGCCCAGATAAAACCGGACTCCCAGCCGCTCCAGCGCCACTTGCAGGGCGGCACTGGCGCAGTCCGGAAGCAGCGCTGCCAGCGCGCGCGCACTGGGGTCTACCGCGCTGACGCAGTAGCCGGCTTGTGCCAGGTCGTTAGCAAACTCGCAGCCAATCAGGCCCGCGCCCATGATCAGCACATGTTTGCGGCGGTTGTAAGCTGGCGAAGCAGAGGGTTTTAGCCGTGCGTGAAGCTGCGCAAAGTCTTCAAGTGAATTGACGCTGATCACCTGATGCGCCGCGTTGCCCGACAGCGGCAAAGCAATGGGCTGTGCGCCGGTCGCCAGCACCAGGTCGCGGTAGCCCATGACGCCGGCCGACGTGTCAACCGTTTTGGTAGACGGGTGGATAGCTGTCACACGCGTTCGCGGCAACAGCGTTAGCTTGAGCGTTTCAGCCATTTTGGCTGCAGGGGTGTTGACCAATTGGGCCGGTAGCTTGCCCTGCGCAAAGGCGTTGGACAGCGAGGGCTTGGCGTAAAAGTCGCCGCTGTCTGCCGTGACCAGGGTGAGCGGCGTGCTGCTGTCGAGCTTGCGGAACTCACGCGCGGTGGTCCAGCCAGCCAGTCCGGCACCGATGATCATGACGGGGGTCATCCCGACGCCGGCTTAGATTTCGACCACTTCGAAGTCCGCTTTGGCCACGCCGCATTCCGGGCAGGCCCAGCTGGAGGGGACATCGGCCCAGCGGGTGCCGGCAGCAAGCCCGTCTTCGGGGCGGCCAACGGCTTCATCGTAGACAAAACCGCAAACAATGCAGAGATAGGTTTTCATGGGTTGCTTTCAAATTTGAGCAGTTAATCCGGCGCAAGCGAGCGTCTAGCCAGCATATCTTGCTACGTTTGTTGTAGCAAACACAGGCTGCCGCCGAGGGCTGTCTCTAAAGGGTCTACCTGATGCGGCTACTTGTCAGTCGACCGGAGCCCGCGCATCTTACAAAACGATGGCGCTTGCAGCCTGACCGGCGGGTAAGAGCGGGCGGGCGCGTGGATGGGATAGCGTTTAAACCGTAAACGGTAGTGAGCTGGTCTTCACCCGCAGAGGTACCCGGGTTTGCCGGTAGGGCACTGCCTGCGTCCCCAGAATGCTGGCGGCAAGGGTCTGCGCCTGCCTGCCGATGGGCTCGATATAACGGCTCACCTGCCCTTCAACGGCTATACAGTCCCCCAACGCGTGGATGCCATCCACGCTGGTGGCCAATGTTTCGGCTTGCACGTCGATACCGTTGTTCCAGGCCAGACCGGCGCTGCGCGCCAGCCGGTTTGGCGTTTGCAAGCCGGCGGCCACCACGATGTGGTCTACCGTTAAAACCTGACCGCATTGCGTGGTGATCTGCCTGGCAGTGGGTGATTCGGACGAACGCGCCGCCAGTTTGACCTCACTGACTTGAACGCCGCCAACAAACCGGATGGACAGCGGCGCCCAGGCTTGCAGCAAAAGTTGGGATTGCGCATCCGACAGACACGCTGCAAGCGGCCGGCTGGCGACGTCGAGCAAGGTCACGCTGTGACCCGCCAGGGCGAGGTCATTGGCCAGCTCTGACCCGATCAGCCCGGCACCGACGACCGCAACCCTTTGCGGCACGCTGCCCAGCGCGGCTCGAAATTGGGCATACGCCTGCAGATGGTTGATACGCCAGCACAGCGACGCGGGAAAAAGCGGCAGCGCGCGCGCTTCTGCGCCGTGCGCCAGGACCAGATGCTGGTAGCGAAGCGTGCCGCGAGAGGTGCGTAGCTGCCGGCTGGACGGCGTGACGCGGACGGCCTGGGTATGGGCCAGCAATTTGACGTTCAGACGCTGCGCGGCTTTGGCGCCCTGCTCACGCGGCAAGGCTTGCGGTGCAAGACCACGCGCCATGGCGACGGACAGCAGGGGTTTGTCATACACATCGCCGTTGCACGAGGTCACCAGCGTGATAGGCATGTGGGGGTCGCGCTCGCGCAGCGCTTGTGCCATCTGCCAGCCTGCACGGCCCGCGCCGACGATCACGGTGCCTGCGCGGTGGCGCGAGCCAGGCCTTGAAGAGATGGCCGTTGTAGTGGTCCGCGTTCGATACGGTGTTTCGTCACGCACATAGGGCTCAAAATCCGATTTGGTCACGCCGCATAGCGGGCAGGCCCAGTCGTCCGGAATGTCGGCAAAGCGCGTGCCTGCCGCCAGGCCGCTGTCTTCATCGCCCTTGCCTTCGTCATAGAGCAAGCCGCAGGCACGGCAAATATAGATTTCCCACGGCAGGCCGGAGGCATCGGTTTTCATGCCGGCAATTCTGGCGCGCTGAGCCGGGCGATTTCCTTGCGCAGATGCTTGATGGCGGGGGTGACGATGGCCACAAAGAGCGACTCTCGCACCCGCCGCTGCACGCCGGAGCTCATCAGGTAACCGCGTGCGCCTTGGTGCAGCAGGGCCGATTGCGCTGCGCGCAGCGCCAGCTCGGAGGCATGGGCCCGTGCATCCAGTACGTCAATCAAGAACTCCTTGTCGCTGCCAAACGGTGTTTTGGCCAGCACCATTATGCGGGCCGTCAGCTCATCAAGCTCTGCCTGCAACGCGTCGGGCCGGTCATCCAGAAATTCGTTGACGTGGCCAAGCGTCCGCTCTACCTGCCACATCGAGTCAATGGCGCCTTGCGCCACGCCCAGTCCCATGCCGGTCTGCAACAGGATGAAGGCCGCGCGAATGCGGCCTATGAAGGGGCGTACCGGGTCGGCAATCAGCTGGTCAGCGCCGACGAAGTAATCGGTCAGCCGGACCGCCCAGGTATTGGTGCCTTCCATCGCTGAAAACGAAGGGCAGTTGCGCAATTCGACGCCGGGTGCGTCGCAATGGATCAGGAACATCACTTCCGACTTCGGTGCACTCGCGTCGGCAGGGTTTTCCAAGTCGGCTACGGCGCCAAAATAATGGTCCGGGCCAAGGTTGCTGACCCAGGGCAGCGTGCCATTGACCCGATAGCCACCGTCAACTTTTTTGGCATGCAACAAGAAGGTCTCGATGCCGGCAAATGTTTTCATGGGGTTGGACATTCCCGTGGCGCCCAGCCTCTGGCCGCTACCGTGCTGGTCCAGCATGTCGCCCAGCATGGCGGGGTTGCCCGATTGCTCCATGTAGACGCCGCAGACGTCATGGCACCAGACCATGAACCCGGTGGCGCCGCAGACACGCGAGACTTCGGTCATGGCCTGGATGGCTAAGCCGTAGTCGGCTGGCCGGTCGGGTTGAGCCAGGTGCGCCTTCAAGGCGCCCAGCTCGCCTAGCCGTTGCAGGATGGATTTGGGGTAGATGCCGCGCCGGTCAATGTCATCGGCCAGCTCGGCCAGCTGTCCGTCGGCCAGCTCGCGTACCGCCTGCAGAAGCACAGCTGCGTTGTCATCGGTAGGCGCTGCTGTTTCGGGGTTGCGTTCCAGAACTTCCATAAAAACTCCAGTGTGGGGCCAGATCGCCTGGCAGGTTTGCTGCTTGATGGCAAACCTTGTAGGCGGCTGTTCCTTCAAGCAGGGGCCGCGGGACCGGCTTTGCCGGACCGCAGGCGCAGCGACCCCCTCGGGGGGCAGCGAACCACGCGAAGTGGGGAGCGTGGGGGCCATACCGTTACTGACCCCGGATGTATTTATTGACCGCGCGGTTGTGCGCGTCCAGGCTGTCGCTGAATTCGCTGCTGCCATCGCCGCGTGCGACG
>JANMBW010000432.1:0-2433 GCA_031360565.1 Polaromonas sp. | reverse complement strand
TCTACCTTTGAAGCCACTCCCGGTACCCTGGCGGACCGCATCATGAGTGCCCCGGAGGCGGGGAAACAAGCTGGCGGCGATCGACGCGGCAGGATTTCATAGACTGTTCTGGCGCTGAACGAGGCGCACTGCACGAATGGCTGCACGCGCAACATCGACCCGAGAATCGATAGCAGCAACGGTTTGGTGGGCGAGCTGCGTATGCTGTTCGAAGCCTACAGGGCGGCGTTCAAAATACAGTAACACCGCCGCTGCAAGCGCGGAAGTCAATCCACCTGCGCACCGGACTCCTTGACGATTTTCGACCAGCGCACGAGGTCGTCCTGAAGCAGACTAGCAAGCTGTTCTGGGGTGCTTGGCGCGCTCTCAACGCCCAGACCAGTTAGCCGATCCTTCATGTCGGGGGCGTCCAGCACCTTGGCGATTTCGCTGTGTAGTTTGGTCACGATGTGCTTCGGCGTACCGATCGGAACGAACAAGCCGTACCATGCATTAGCGTAGAGGCCCGGAATGGTTTCAGCCAGGGTCGGAAGGTCTGGTGCAAGCTGCGTTCTCTTCTCGGTACAGACGCCGATGGCGCGCAGCTGGCCTGTTTTAACGAAAGGCAGCAGGCCAGCGATGCTTGCGAAGGCCATCTGGGCTTGGCCACCAATCACGTCGGCGGCGGCCAAAGCAGCGCCGCGGTACGGCACGTGCACGATGTCGATGCCAGCAGCCGTTTTCAGCATCTCGCCCAACATGTGGTTAATCGTGCCATTGCCAGCCGACGCATAGTTGATCCTGCCAGGCTGAGCCTTGGCCAGCGCCACCAACTCGCGCAGGTTCTTCACCGGCAGCGCCGGGTTTACCGCCAGCAGGTACGGCGCCACGCCCACCACCATCACTGGCTCGAAGTCCTTCACCGGATCCCAACCGACCCTGCGGTAAAGAAAGGGATTGATAGTTTGCACGCTCTGCGCATTCAGTAGCAGGGTATAGCCGTCCTTCGGCTGGCGTGCCACGTAGCCGGTGCCCACATTGCCGCCTGCGCCCTGTCTGTTCTCCACGATGACTGGGCTGCCCAGACGGTCCGCCAGCTTCTGTGCCAGCGCCCGGCCGATAACGTCGTTGGCACCACCGGGCGCCTGCGGCACCACGATCGTGATCAACTTGTTGGGATACGGATCCGCCGCGAGGGACAGCCCGCCTAAAAGTACCGGCGATGCAAGCACGGCCACACGGGCCAGGACGGTTCGTCTGTTCGTCGTCAAGAGATTGACTCCTGTTTCGCTGCCGCTTGAGCGTATATGTTCAAGCGAATATAGCAGCCGATGCACACTTCAACAATCCGCACACATCTCCGTGGCGGACACAGCTGGCGGAGTGAGGACTGCGAGCCAGCTGATCCCTGCGAGATTCTGCGGGATATCTAAGTATGGCGGCTCTGCGAGTGCCGATTAAGCGAATGTTTACTCAGGCAAGCGCCAAGGCGGACGCAGTGTCCCGTAGGTCCTCAGCAGTCTCAATCCGGTGCAAGCAGGCCAGAGCCCGTGCCGCGCCGGGCGTGCCCAAAATGGGTTCGCACTGCTTCAAGAATTTATGCTCCAGTTGCGAGTCCGTCATGGGTCGGTCGCGACTGCCAAGGCAGTGGTCTACCGACATCAGGCGCTGGGTGCCGTCTACAAGCGTGACTGTGATGTGCGCGGCATCCATTGCGAGGTTTGGGTCAGCCTCTGCGCGGACTTTGTTGCGCAGCGCGATGACCACATCGGCGTTGACGCGCGCGTCTGCAAACTGGGCCTCGCCACCATCGCCGTCGATGAGCGCCACCGCGGCAGAATGAAAGACACTGAACTTGCCTTCCAGACCTGAGCGCGGCTGTGGATTTCCGGTCAGTTCCAGCACGAGTGGATGCACCCGCAGCGCGAGGCTCTGGACGTCTTGCGGCCGCACGCCGTCGGCGCGCAGCCGCAGGCAGCCGTCGATGATCGGATGGATCACGAGTCCGCAAGCGAACGGTTTGTAGGTGTTGCCGAGTAACTCGTGGCGCTCGCCGAGACCCGCGACACACTTTGCCAGATCCACCGTCGTCGACAGCACGTTCGCAAAGCCGCGTCGGCCTTCAATGGCGGTCGAGGTACTGGTCAGACCGGCTTGGGCAAACAGCGCCGCCACCAGGCCGTTCTGCGCCGCCCGCCCAGGGTGCAGGCTTTTGGCCATGCTTCCAAACATCTCGCGCAACCCTGACGCTTGCGTGGCGGCCAGTCCCAAGGCCCAGACGGTTTGAGTTACGTCGAGTTGCAACAAGCGCGCGCTGGCTGCCGCCGCACCGAACACACCGGCTGTGGAGGTGATGTGCCAGCCAACGTCGTAGTGGGACGGCAGCACAGCCCGCGCCACCCGACACTCGACTTCAACCCCCGTGACGAAGGCGTTGACCAATTCCTGCCCCGA
>JANMBW010000341.1:0-5558 GCA_031360565.1 Polaromonas sp. | reverse complement strand
CTACGCCGGAACCCATAACCTGTTGTCGGGTCCAGTCCGATGCCCGCTGTTCATCGACATGAGTACCGTCAGACCCCACACCCCGCAACTCATAGGCGCGCGGGTGCAAGCAGCGGGGAGCGCTTACCTAGAATGCCCAGTGGGTGGTAGCGTGGGACCTGCTCAGGAGGGCAAATTGCTCGGCTTTGTGGGAGGCGACCCGGCCCACCTGGAACGAGCCAGACCCCTGCTGGAACTGCTGTGCCGGCGGATTGAACATGTCGGCCCCTTGGGTTCCGGAGCGACCATGAAACTCGCCATCAACCTGCCACTGATGGTGTACTGGCAGACCCTTGGCGAGGCTTTGTCGTTGATCCAGCCACTTGGCCTGGATCCGAAGCGGGTGATGGATATTTTTTCTGAAACGTCAGGCGGTCCCAATATGCTCAAGACACGCGGCCCCATGATCGCGCAAGCGCTCAGCGGGACCGGCAGCGGGCAGGTGACCGTCGATCTGGCTACCATGCGTAAAGACGTCCGCTCCATGCTGGACCAGGCGGCGCTAAACCAATCGGACTTGCCGTTGACGGCCATGACCCTCAAATGCCTGGACCGCGCCGCCCACTCGGGCCTGGACGCATCAGACTGTACGCAACATCTGGTGTGGTGGCTGCAGGAGGGTCGAAAGATCTGAGGCGACTGAACAGCGGATCAAATTTTGGTGGCCGCGACTGCTCCCACGGCATTAAACAAATTGCGAATGGTGTCCGCTTCAATCTCCCGGGTGATGAAAACCAGACGGGTATCGGTATCGGCGCTGGGCCAACGATCTAAAGACACGGGCGGATGAAAAATATGCTGCACCGCCTGGACCACCACCGGCTGACCCTCCACATTCACAATCCCCTTGATACGGAGCAGGTCGGGGCCGCGCAAAGTCGCCAGGAGCTCCAGCGCAGCAGTCAGCGCTGACCAGGTAAACGGCTTGTCAAAACGAAGCGACAGGGTGTTGATGGACTGATCGTGCCGAAAGGTGCGTGATCCCAAATAACGCGCACCTTCCGATGGCGTTTGGTCCAGCGCCTCCCCCAAGAAACTCAGCGTGGCACGACCCGCGCGCGCCGACGCCAGCCCGAGGTCGGTCAGGGCAGAAGGCTCGACCTCACCATTGAGCAGCAGCGAAACCCCCGCACCCGGGTTGATCGCCAGAATCGACTGCGTCAGAGCATCGATCACCCCGCTGCCAGCCAAGTCCGTCTTGGTTATGAAGATTCGATCAGCCAATGCAATCTGCTTGATGGCTTCACTTTGGTGCTCAAGCTGCCAGGCGCCATTGACGGCGTCAACCAGTGTCACCAGTCCGTCGAGCCGGTACTGCGCTGCAAGAAGGGTGTCGCTGACCAGGGTCTGCACCACCGGCGCGGGATCGGCCAGGCCTGTGGTCTCCACCACCACACGGTCAAAGTCTGCCATCAGCCCTGCCCTGCGCTGTGCAAAGAGGTCTCTCAGGGTTTCCTGCAAATCAGTACGTACCGAGCAACAGATGCAGCCATTGGCCAACAAGGTGATATTTTCGGAGGACATCGTGACCAGGTCATGATCGATGCCAATCTCGCCGACTTCATTGATGACCACCGCCACCCGATTCATCTCCGGATGCTTGACGAGCCGGGAAATCAGGGTGGTTTTGCCGCTGCCCAAAAAACCAGTGATCAGGGTGACGGGAATTTTTCCTGCGAGAGGGTCACGCGCCGGCGGGACGGGATTCACAGAGGCCACGCGAAGACCATCAGATGTTCATTTCGAGAATGTACAAACCACCGGTGAAGCGGTCCACGGTGTAGACAATTCGCCGGTCGTCCACGTACACATCGTTGAGCTGAATCGCGCCAGCTGGCGACAGCTTGGGCGCACCGGGAACGTAGTAGGCAATTTCTTCAACCTGGTAAGGATTAGACGTGTCGTAGACCCGCACACCAGCATTGAAAAACGTTCCGATGATGATGGTGTCGGAACGAAATGAGGTCGGGCCCGGCAGGTTCTCATGCAGGTTGTGGGCGCCGAAGCGGCCGCCGCGTTTGGCAAAGGCGTCATACGGCGGCGCAGGGAACGTTCCGATGGGAACTGGATTGGCTTCATTGCGAGAGTCCACGACCCAGACCAGCTTGGGCCAGTCCGCACCGTTGTCCTGCACACATTCGTCGCTGACGATCCACAGACCACGGTCGAACAGTGGCAACACTGTGTGGGTAAAGCCGTTGAAGGGCGGCGAGTGATTCCACTTTGACACCACTTTGATGTTGCGCGGGTCGGCAATGTCCAGCACCACCGCCCCACCATCGATGTAGCCGACAAAGGCGCGGTCCGGACGCTCGGGAAAGACGTTGGTGTTGTGGGTGCGAAAACCGGTGTCAAATTTTGCGGGCAAGCGGGGCGGAGGAGGTTCGGCGTCGCCCTCGCGTGTGCCGGGAAACCACCAGCGACCCGCCTCAACCGGCTTGTACGGATCAGACACATCAAGGATGCGGTAAAACTGGTCGTCCAGTGGATTGCGCGGCTGAAAATCGGACGCACCGGACGACATATGAATGGTCTTGCCGTCCACAAACCACAGCGCATGCACCCCGCGCGAATGCGGCCCAGAGCAATCGAAGTGCGACATCAGTTTGGGCGTTTCCGGCGTGCTGACATCGAACAGATCTACCCCCGCAGGCTTGATACCCACTGTGCTGGCCTGGTACGCCACGGCCAGGGTATTTCCGACCACATCGAGCGAGTTGGAACGCAGCTTCATGTGCGGCAAGTCCGTCTGCACAATCAGTTTCGGATTTTTCGGATCCGTGACATCGACCCCCGAGAAGTTCTTGGGTGCGGATTCATGCGCCAGCCAAAGGATCCGCCGACCGTCATCGGTCAGTTGCATCGAAATGCCCTCCCCGAGACCACCAAATCCGGCCAGCTCATGATGGGCCAGCAGCTTCATGTTGAGCGACAGGGTCTGGTCGGCTCGGGCAGCAGATTGAGGGGCGTTGAGCATAGGGAAAGTCAGGGTTGTTTATTTAGCACTTGATAATATAAACTAATTAAAACAACAAGCTAGGCCCTCACGCCACAGCAACAACATTGGTATGAATTGGTTAGATTTGCGTTGAGCAACAACCCTTAAGGAGACATTCGATGGGACAACTATTCCGAGTTCGCTCAAGGTTACAAGAGCTGCTGTTAGCCAGCCTGTGTATGCTGTTGGCGCCCTTTGCTGGCCAGGCTCAGAACTTTCCTTCCAAACCTGTCAGATTGATTGTGACCTACCCGGCAGGGGGAAGTTCTGACCTGATGGCCCGCATCATGGGTCAAAAGCTCAGTGAAGCCTGGGGCCAAGCGGTGATCGTTGAAAGCAAGCCGGGTGCAGCAGGATCCATCGGCATGGAGTACGCCGCTCGGCAGCCTGCTGACGGCTACACCTTTGTAGTCGGCAATCTTGGGCCGGCGTCTGTGAATCCGCTGATTACCAAAGTGCCCTACAACATGGAAAAGGATTTCATCCCGGTTGCATTAACCGCGACGGGCCCGAATATTCTGGTGGTGCCAGCCAGCTCTCCCTACAAAACGCTGGGTGAGGTGCTGGCTGCAGCGCGGGCCAAACCCGCATCGCTCAACTTTGGCACCAGCGGCCCCGGCAGCATGGCGCATCTGGGAGGCGAACTGATCATGCGGCAGGCCAAAGTCAAACTGGTGGGCGTACCCTACAAGGGAGGCGGGCAAGCAGTCAATGATTTGCTTGCAGGCCACCTCGACATGATGGTAGCCGATGCGCTGCCGGTGTCACAGTTCATCAAGACAGGTCGTCTGCGTCCACTGGCTATTACCAGTGCCAAGCGCTCGCCCATGTCACCAGATATTCCGACCTTTGCTGAAGCCGGTTTGCCTGGGCTGGTGGCTGAAAACTGGTGGGGGGTGTTTCTTCCTGCAGGCACGCCCAAGTCCGTGGTTGACACCTACCACGCCACCCTTGTCAAGGTGATGGCCGACCCCGACCTCAAAGAAAAATTTGCTGGGCTTGGCGTTGAAGCGATGGCCAGTACCCAGGAAGAGTTCCGTGCATTCATGGCTGCCGAAAACGCCAAGTACAGCAAGCTGGTCGCCGACAACAACATCAAAGGCGAATAGGCCGTCCGGTCTCTTGGAATGTGGGAAAACCCGCCACTTCACCGACGAAATCCCTGACGGCAAAAGTCGTCAAGACGCGGCTGTCGCCGGCAGAGCGAGAACGGCAAATCGTTGATGGGGCCATCGCCTACTTTGCAGAAGTGGGCTTTTCGGGTCAAACCCGCGAACTTTCCAAACGTCTGGGAATTACCCAGCCGCTGCTGTATCGTTATTTTTCGAGCAAACAGGCTCTGGTTGAACGCGTCTACCAGACGGTATTTCAAGGCCGCTGGAATCCGGAATGGATCGAACTTCTCCAGGATCGCACGCAGCCTCTCAGAACCCGCCTGATCGAGTTTTACCGGCAGTACTCCGTGGCCACCTACCGGCCTGACTGGATACGGATTTACATGTATGCCGGGCTCGCGAGTCCGTCCCTTAACCAGCGTTACATCAAGCTGATCAAGCGGGAACTGATGCCTGTCATGTGTCAGGAGCTGCGCCATTATTGCGGCCTGCACGATGTGCCACACAAGGTCTCAGCTCAAGAGATGGAATTTGTCTGGGGCCTGCATGGCGGCGTTTTCTATTACGCCGTTCGCCATCATGTTTATCACATCCGTATGCCAGTCAGCTTCATGACCCAGGTTGCATGTTCTGTGGATAATTTTCTTGCTGGTTCAATCAGTACTTATCCGCGCGTGGTGGCGGCAGATTCGGGCCTGGCCAAGCCGCCCGCGCCGAAAAAAAGAATCGCTCGTCCCCAAAGCCTAAGTGCCAAGAGCGTGTGACGATGGCCTGGCGGCCAGGCCAATCGAATCAAATATCGCTATCGTCGGCACCACGCGGCAGACGGAGCACCGGTCGTTCCAATGCATGGCGCGGATCATTCTTCTCCAGCCCGGCTGTGATGGCCTGCCTGAGTTTGCCTACCGCGCCCTGGATGGCCTGGTGCGCATTCCCGGCGCGATCTTTTACAACGACCGGATTCCGACCGGCCAGCCTTGCCTCCAGCGTGCATTGAATCTCATCCGGACTGGCTTTGATGTGACTTTTTTCATCGGCGAGATGAGCCTCCACACGCGTGATGTGTTCGCCGAAATGTCATAATGCGTCCTTCACGACCGTTGCCAGGTGATCGGCCATCAGGCCACTCCCGTCAACATGTGGATCGGTATGCAGCAAAATTTGCATGGTGTGTTTTCTAGTCGATGTGCAGAATCTGCATGACTTGATATTGTCTTGGCAGAGTGTCTGCGGAGGCGGGAGCGAGCGGCTTGTGTCTGTAGGAGCAAGACTACGTGAAAGCAGGCAGCTGCAGCCAACCGCCTTTACCGCATTGGGACACGCTGATTCAACCGAGTCAAGCGCCCTGCATACAATCGATTCTGTGGGGAGCGCTGAGCTGACGGTCGGCTCTCCGCGCTGCTCAT
>JANMBW010000316.1:0-4406 GCA_031360565.1 Polaromonas sp. | reverse complement strand
GAGGTATTTTGGGCTTTAGCGACCGTATTACTTAGGCAAATTGCTATAAAAAACAGAGCAAAAAGAATGGCGGAGTAAGGGCGCTTGAAGGACATGGTGACAGTGTGAGCAGGCGGTAAACGCATTAGTTCCGGCGGATTGACGGCCCCGGGTGTTCCGGGCAAGGCGCGCTGATGGCCAGTTAGTCTGGTTACCGCAGCGATTATTACAGTCGAGCTGCCTGACCGGATAATGCGGACATGCCACGACATATCAGCCCGATCGCCCCCGTCGTGCTGGCTACCCTCAACGCGAAATACATTCATGCGTCGCTGGGCTTGCGTTGTCTGCTTGCCAATATGGACCGGCATGGCGGAGCCGGCCTGCGGTCGCAGACCCAGCTGCGCGAATTCGTCATTGCCCAGCGGCCCCTGCAAATTGTTGAAGACTTGCTGGCGCTGGAGCCAAAAGTGATCGGGCTGGGCGTGTACATCTGGAATGTGCTGGAGACCTCCCAGGTGGTGAGCTTGCTCAAGACCCTCAGACCCGACGTCAAGATTATTCTGGGCGGACCCGAGGTGAGCTTTGAGACCGACAGCCAGGAGATCTGCCGCCTGGCCGACCACGTGATCACCGGCTGGGGCGATGTGAGCTTTCCCAAACTGTGCCGAGCCCTGCTGGATGGTCCGAAACCGCTGATGAAAGTGATTGCGGGGGAGCAGCCTCCACTGGCCGACTTGGCTCTGCCTTACGCCGACTACACCGATGACGATCTGGCTAAACGCTTGCTCTATGTCGAAGCCTCGCGCGGCTGCCCCTTCAAGTGCGAGTTTTGCCTGAGCTCGCTCGACAAAACCGCCTGGGCGTTTGAGCTCGACCGCTTCATGGCCGAGATGGATACGCTTTACCGGCGCGGCGCACGCAACTTCAAGTTTGTCGACCGAACCTTTAATTTGAAGGTCGATTTTTCAGCGCGCATTCTGCAGTTTTTTCTCGACCGGATGAAAGACCAAACGGGCGCAGTGCTCGCCGCACCCGACCTGTTCGTGCATTTTGAAGTCGTGCCCGACAGCCTGCCGGACCGGCTAAAAACCTTGATCGCACAGTTCCCGCCGGGATCGCTGCAGTTTGAAGTCGGCATCCAGAGTTTCAACCCCGAGGTGCAGCAGCGCATTTCGCGCAAGCAGGACAACGCCAAAACCGCTGAAAATCTGCGCTGGCTGGTCCAGCACAGCCATGCCCATGTGCACGCCGACCTGATTTTTGGCCTGCCCGGTGAAACGCTCGACAGCTTCGCCGATGGCTTTGACCAGCTTTATGCCCTGGCGCCCCATGAAATCCAGTTCGGCATCTTGAAGCGCCTGCGCGGCACGCCGATTAGCCGGCACACGGCAGACTTTGCGATGGTCTACGACCCGCAAGCGCCCTACACCATCTTGCAAAACTCGACAGTTGACTTCGGCACCCTGCAGCGCATCAAACGTTTTGCGCGCTACTGGGAGGTGCTGGCCAACTCGGGGCGATTTGCCGCCAGCTTGAGGCTGCTTTTGGCGCCGGCTTCAGCCTTCAGGCACTTTCTGGCGTTCAGCGACTGGCTCTGGCAAACCACTGGCAAAACGCACGAATTTGCGCTGGAGAAACTGGTAGACCTTTTGTTCGAGCATCTCACCACGTCTCGCGGCCTCGCAGCGGGCGAGGTGCGCTCTGCCTTGCTGGCCGATTACCGCGCCAGTGGCGCGCGCGGCCGGCCGTTATGCCTGGCCGACCTGCTAGGCGCCGATCGGGTGGCCATTCCGGGCGCGTCGGCCAAACCTCTGCTCGAGCGCCAAAGCCGGCATCTGAATCAAGCTCCCGTTCAGCGGGCCCACCGGGATGCGATTCAGAAGGCCGCAGCGGCGGCCTGAGCCGTGGCCTTGCGTTGAAGTTGGCTCAAAATACACCCATGAAACCTGCGTCACCGCCTGCCAGCGCCCCGTCGCGCTTTTGGGCCGATCTTAAAAGCCCTGACTTTGCGCAACTTGATTTGCCGCGCTGCATCGCGGTGCTGCCGGTGGCCGCCACCGAGCAGCATGGCCCGCATTTGCCGCTCAATGTCGACGCTGCGCTGGTTGATGGCGTGGTGGCGGCCGCCCTGCCGCATTTGCCGTCAACCTTGCCGGTGCTGTTTTTGCCGACCCAGGCGGTGGGCCTGAGTCCTGAACACATGGCTTTTGCCGGCACCCTGACGCTCAAGGCCGAAACCGTGATCCGGCTGTGGACCGAACTGGCGGAGTCGGTGGCCCGCACCGGCGTCAAAAAACTCGTCCTGCTCAACGCCCATGGTGGTCAGGTCGGCCTGCTGGATGTGGTGGCGCGTGATTTGCGCGCCCGGCTGGGCATGCTGGTTTACAGCGTGAACTGGTTCAATCTGCCGCTTGCCAGCGAAACAGGCGAGGCTTTATCGGCCCTGTTCAGCGACGATGAACACCGGTTCGGCATTCATGCCGGCGAAATCGAAACCTCGATGATGCTCGCGCTCCAGCCCGAGCGGGTGGACATGAGCCAGGCGCAGCACTTCCGTTCCAGCTCGCAGGACCGCGCCGCAAAATTTGCGATTCTCGGCGATGGCAAAAGCGCCAAGCTCGGCTGGCAAATGCAGGACTACAACCCGCAGGGCGCGGTGGGCAATGCCGCTGCGGCGACAGCGGACAAGGGCAGGGCCTTGCTGCAGGCGGCCGGTCGGAGTCTGGCTCAGGTGCTGGTAGAGATCGACCAGTTGCCGGCCGATACCTTGCGCCAGGCGACTGGTCTGTAGCCCTGCCTGATTGAGCGCAACTTGGTTGATGTAGCCTTGACGCTGGACTGACACACTCCTGCATAACCCGCCGACAGCATCCGAACCGGATGGCTCGCATAATATTTTTGTGACCTGCGGCGTGCAGAGCGTCATGAAAGGACTACTTATGATGATTCGGATCAGATTTTTCTCGTGCGGCTCGCTGGTGGCCGGTGTGTTGCTGCTGGGCAGCCTCGTCGGCTGTGGCGACACCGCCAAGTTGCCGCCGCAGGCCGGAATGGGGGCCAATCCCGTCCTTCCTCCGCCGACCAAAAGTTTGCTTCCAACGGTAAACATCGCACCCGCCAAAGGCTGGCCCGAAGGCAAGCTGCCAACGCCCATGGCCGGACTGACTGTCAACGCTCTGGCCTCAGGGCTGGACCATCCGCGCTGGGTCTATGTGCTGCCCAATGGCGACGTTTTGGTGGCCGAGAGTAATGCGCCGCCCAAGCCGGAGGACGGCAAAGGCATCAGGGGCATGGTCATGAAATGGGTGATGGGCCGGGCCGGTGCCGGGGTGCCGTCCGCTAACCGCATCACCTTGCTGCGGGACAGCGATGGGGATGGCAAGGCCGAAATAAAGACGGTGTTTTTGCAAAACCTCCATTCACCATTTGGCATGGCGCTGGTGGGCGACCAGTTTTATGTGGCCAACGCCGACGCTGTGGTCAGGTTCCCTTATCAGGCGGGGCAAACCCAGATCACCGCCGCGCCGGTCAAAGTGCTGGATCTGCCGGGTGGGCCGATCAACCACCACTGGACCAAGAACCTGATTGCCAGCGTCGATGGCAGCAAGCTGTACGTCACGGTGGGCTCCAACAGCAACGTGGGTGAACGCGGCATGGCGGCTGAAGAAGGCCGCGCAGCGATTTGGGAAGTAGACCCCAAAACCGGCTCGCACCGCATCTTTGCCTCGGGCCTGCGCAACCCAAATGGCATGGGCTGGTCGCCCGAAGGCGGCGCGCTCTGGACCGTGGTGAACGAGCGCGACGAGATTGGCAGCGACCTGGTGCCCGATTACCTGACGTCGGTCAAGGACGGCGCTTTTTACGGCTGGCCGTATAGCTACTACGGGCAAAACGTCGATGTCCGGGTCCAGCCGCCACGGCCCGATCTGGTGGCCAAGGCGCTGTCGCCCGACTATGCGCTCGGGTCCCATGTGGCGCCCTTGGGCATGACGTTTTCTGCCGGCAATGCCTTGCCACCCGCCTTGTCCAGTGGTGTCTTTGTCGGGGAGCACGGCTCGTGGAACCGGATTCCACACAGTGGCTACAAAGTCGTGTTTGTGCCGTTTTCCAAAGGCCGGCCCCAGGGTTTGCCGGTCGATGTATTGACCGGGTTTTTAAGCCCGGAAGGCCAAGCCTACGGCCGGCCGGTCGGCGTCGCCATGGATAAACGCGGCGCATTGCTGGTGGCCGACGATGTGGGCAATGTGATCTGGCGGGTCAGCGCAGCGCCTGCAAAGTGACGTGCTGCGGGCAGCTAGGCATAAGTGATCCAGCCTGCGTACTCGGGCGCATCCAGATGCGGCAATGTGTTGAAGGTCAGCAGCAGGTGGCGCTTGGGCGTGAAAGCCATTTCAGTCACCGAGGCATTGCGAATGCGCAAGTTC
>JANMBW010000315.1:0-4214 GCA_031360565.1 Polaromonas sp. | reverse complement strand
CATGACCTGCGGCTTATAGGTGTCGACCGATACCGCCACCCCTAACTGAACCGCATGGCGCACTACCGGAAGTACCCGAGCCAGTTCTTCCTCCAAGGACAAGGGCACGGCGCCGGGGCGGCTGGATTCACCGCCGATATCCAGCATGTCGGCGCCGTCCTGGAGCAACTGCTCGCAGTGCCGCAACGCCTTCGCCTCATCGGGCCCGGAACCAAAGAATTGCCCGCCATCAGAAAAGGAATCGGGCGTGACATTGACGATACCCATGACACGCGGCCGGGACAAATCAATGACAAAACGGGAGGTCTGCCAAATCATGAGGCGCTCAGTCAAAACAGGGCTTTGATCGCTCAAAAAGAAAAACCCGGGGCCAGCCCGGGTTGTGATCGCATGACAGCTTAAGCGGTCAGGCCGCCGTAGGCGCCGGGTCTGCTCCCACCACCGGTGTGCCGCCACCCGGGCCGCCGCTGCCGCCTACTGAAGGATTACGCGGCGTCCAGTCTTTGGGAGGACGCGGGTCCTTGCCGGCGATGATGTCATCAAGTTGCTCACCGTCTATGGTTTCCCACTCGAGCAGCGCCTTGGCCATGGCATGAATCTTATCCTTGTTGTCTTCAATCAGCTTGCGCGCTTGCGCATATTGCTGATCGATGATGCGGCGGACTTCGCCATCCACCTTTTGCAGGGTGGATTCGCTCATGTTGTTGGTTTTGGTGACCGAGCGGCCCAAAAACACTTCGCCTTCGTTTTCGGCATACACCATGGGGCCCAAAGCCTCTGTCATGCCATAACGCGTGACCATGTCACGGGCCAGCGCCGTGGCACGCTCAAAGTCATTGCTGGCGCCAGTCGTCATCTGGTTCATGAAAACCTCTTCAGCAATCCGGCCGCCAAAAAGCATGCTGATCTGGCTCAACATGTATTCACGGTCATAGCTGTAGCGATCTTGAGCAGGCAGACTCATGGTGACGCCCAAGGCGCGACCACGCGGAATGATGGTGACCTTGTGTACCGGATCGCACTTCGGCAACATTTTGCCCAGAAGTGCATGGCCCGACTCATGGTAGGCGGTGTTGCGGCGCTCTTCCTCCGGCATGACCATGCTTTTCCGCTCGGGGCCCATCAGGATTTTGTCTTTGGCTTTTTCAAAATCCTGCATTTCCACCGTGCGGGCGCTGCGGCGCGCGGCCATCAGCGCGGCTTCATTGCACAAGTTGGCCAGGTCGGCGCCCGACATGCCAGGCGTTCCGCGGGCGATCACGCTCGCGTTGACGTCCTGACCGAGTGGAACCTTGCGCATGTGCACATTCAGAATCTGTTCACGACCCCGAATATCCGGCAAGGTGACATACACCTGGCGGTCAAACCGGCCGGGGCGCAACAACGCTGCGTCCAGAATATCGGGGCGGTTGGTGGCCGCCACCACGATCACGCCAACATTGGTTTCAAAGCCATCCATCTCAACCAGCATCTGATTGAGGGTCTGCTCCCGCTCATCATTACCCCCACCCAGGCCAGCGCCACGCTGACGACCCACAGCATCAATTTCATCGATAAAGATGATGCAAGGTGCATTTTTCTTGGCATTGTCAAACATGTCGCGCACACGGGCCGCACCCACGCCGACAAACATTTCCACAAAATCAGATCCGGAGATGGAGAAAAAAGGAACCTTGGCTTCGCCTGCGATGCCTTTTGCCAGCAAGGTTTTACCGGTGCCGGGCGGGCCGACCAACAACAAGCCCCGTGGAATACGACCACCCAATTTTTGAAATTTGGCCGGGTCCTTCAGGAAATCAACAACCTCCTTGACCTCTTCCTTGGCTTCATCACAACCGGCCACGTCAGCAAAGGTCACCGGATTGGTGGACTCGTCAAGCATCCGGGCCTTGGACTTGCCAAAACTGAATGCACCGCCCTTGCCCCCCCCTTGCATCTGGCGCATGAAGTACACCCAGACACCGATCAATAACAGCATTGGGCCCCAGCTGACCAGCAAAGTCATGAGCACTGACCCCTCTTCACGGGCCTTGACGTCAAACTTGACATCATTGGCGATCAGATCACCCACCAGCCCACGATCGAGATAGGTTGCAGTCGTGCGGATTTTGCGATCATCGGTCGTGGTCGCGACGATCTCGGTTCCGCCCTGCCCCTCGGCGATGGTGGCGGTTTTGATGCGCTTGCCGCGCACTTCCTCAAGAAAGTCGGAATAGCCGAGGTAATTGGAACCTGCGCCGCCGCGGGTATCGAATTGCTTGAAAACGGTGAAAAGCACCATGGCTATCACCAGCCAGATTGCAAATTTTGAAAACCACTGATTATTCAAGGATGACTCCGATGTTAGAACCCAAGGGCGTTGGGAATACACATGCGCCCTATTTTAGGCCTTTCAAGTGCAAAAACGACATAAACAGAACCTTACATCCCTTGATTCGGCGCGGGATTAGGTGATATTGCGCACTTCGGCTCAGGCTGTCATACCTTCGTGGAGGAACTGGCGACAGTCTTGAGTCCCACGCCCGCCAGGAAGGTCTCCGATGAGCCGGGACGTGAAGCTTTGGGTTTGAAGCGTTTGACTACCTTGAAGGTGTCCTTGAAAAGCTTCACCATCGGGTCATAAGCGCCGCCATGAAAGAGCTTGACGACCAGCGTGCCATCAGCCTTGAGATGCTGCCTTGAAAAGTCCACCGCCAGTTCAACCAGATCACTGATGCGCGCCGCATCGGCAGACTCAATTCCTGAGAGATTCGGAGCCATGTCAGAGACCACCGCATCGACCTTCCGGGTCAGCCCATCGCCGGAAAGTGATTGCTCCAGGATGTTGAGCACGTCAGGCTCCCTGAAATCTCCTTGAATAAACACCACGCCTTCTATCGGCTCCATGGGCAACAAGTCCAGCGCCACAATCCGGCCATTGAGTTCGCCCGCAGCGGCGCCCGCTGGTGATAATTTTCTGCGGACATACTGGCTCCAGGCACCAGGCGTGCTACCCAGATCCACCACCCAGTCGCCAGGTCGGATCAGCCCCAGACTCTCGTCGATTTCCTTGAGTTTGTAGGCGGCGCGGGCTCGGTAGCCTTCTTTTTTGGCTAGCTTGACGTAGGTGTCATTGATATGGTCGTGCAACCACGCCTTATTGACCTTGCCACCGGTTTTGGGCACCGATTTGGTAACTGCTCGAGCACCCGAATCACCACCTGACTTGCTATTTGCCTTCATTCCCCGATTGTCGTCTCATCCCAAAGTCACCACACCGCAGATCTCCACCGATAATTGCGCATGGCTCAAATACTACTTACCCCCGCCCAGCGCAAGGACCACCGCGCCGAGGCCCACCACCTCAATGCCGTGGTGATGATTGGCTCGGACGGATTGACCGATGCGGTCAAAAAGGAAACCGATGCGGCCCTGAACGCGCATGGCCTCATCAAGGTCCGTGTGCAGTCGGATGACCGCTCCAGCCGGGAGGCGATTTTTCAGCTGCTGACGAACGAGCTCAACGCGGCGCCGATTCAGCACATTGGCAAATTACTGGTGCTGTGGCGGCCGGTTCCTGAAAAGGAAAAGAAGGTCAGTGAAGACCGTATGCCGGGTCCGCGCGATGTCAAGGTTTTGAAAAACAGCGCACGATACGGGCAAAGGCCAGAAGTTAAAACCTTGCGTGTGTTGGGGAACCAGCGCCTGACTCCGGGTGGCACGGTCAAGCGTGCTAAAAAGCCGCAATTAAGAAGTTTGAAGAAGCGATCGCAGGACTGATGGCCCTCGGGCCTTCTCTCCCAGGTCCCGCCACTTTAGATTCTGCCTAACCACCCCAGTTATCTGACATGTCTTATCCAAACTTGCCTGCTACCAATCCCTTGCTCGATTTTTCGGACCTACCGTGGTTCGACCGGATCCAGCCTGAGCATGTAGGCCCTGCCATCGATGCCCTGATTGCAGCGGCTGAGGCCTCACTTGAAGCGGTCACCGCGGATACCTTCCCTGCCGACTGGACTGCCATTTCAGCCACGCTCGATGTCAGCACTGAAAAATTGGGTCGGGCCTGGGGCGCGGTGAGCCACCTCAACAGTGTCGCTGACACCCCGGAGTTACGTGCCGCCTACAACGCGGCGCTGGCGCCTGTGACCGAATTTTGGACGCGGCTGGGCGCAGATGAACGCCTGTACGCCAAGTACATGGCGATCGACGTTTCGCGTTTGAATGCGGAGCAG
>JANMBW010000297.1:0-3090 GCA_031360565.1 Polaromonas sp. | reverse complement strand
CGCCGCTATAGCGGGCGGCGAAGGTGCCGGTCCACTGCGAATCCACTCGGTAACTGACCAGCGCTGTGGCGCGCCACACCGGCACACGCGGCTGGTATTTGCCCAGGGTGTCCCCGGGGGAGCTGACGAAGCCAGCGTTTTCCTTGATACGGGAATCGGCGTAAGTCAGGCTTCCGCTGAGGTCCAGGCCTTTTTTAAGTACATCCGTGCCGCTAAAGGCAAGCTCCATGCCACGCGTGTGAATGCGACCCACGTTTTGCACCCGGCTGATGTTTTGATTGGCCATCGCATCAAAAGTGGTCTGGGCGTACAGCGAGTCGCGCACGCTTTCAGTAAACAATGTGATGCGCGCCAATCCTTTCCCTCCCAAGATTTCAAGTTCCTTTTCGGCCGACAGCTCCGTGGTCCATGACTTTTCCGGCCTCAGCTTGGGGTCGTTAACAAAGCGTGAGTTGGTGGTAGCCGTGGCACCGTACAGCTCGCTGACCGTTGGGAAACGCACCGCCCGCCCGGCTGATGCCTTCAGCGTGGTGCTGTTGTCCCACTGGTAAGACAGCGCTGCCTTGGGCGACACGGCGCTCACGTTGCGCGCGGCGTAAGCCGTGTTGGCGGCGTTCCCCGCGCTAAAGTTGGTGAAGCCATCGGAGGCCTGCCACTGCTCGACGCGCAGGCCCAGCAAGGTTTTCCACAGCGGAGCCAGGCGCCACGCGTCTTGCGCGTAAACACTGCGCAGCCGGGCCCGGCCGCCAACGTCGTTGGCTACGTTGCCCGCAGCGTCGGCAAGGTAATTACCCGCGATGTTGCTGCGCAGAATGCGCAGCTTGTAGCGGTCTTGCTGCAAACCGAAGTCGACAACATGCGCGCCTTGAACCCCATCGGGCCGCCAGATACCCTTGAGCGCCAAGGTGTTCCAGCCCGTTCCACCTTGATCGGTCAGGGTGCCGGCTCCGCCATTCCGCGCAGCTGGCTGGGCCGTGATGGCGCTGCGTTGCTCGTCTTTTTGATAGTCAAACAAACTGGCCGCAACCTCCCAGTCAAACACGCCCTGCGTGCGGGACTTGACTGACAGTCCGTGCATCACCTGCACCTGTTGCTCCTGACTGACACCGAAATCACTGGGCAGCAGGGTATAGCCCTGGCCATTGATACTGACATCGCCGCTGTAGACCGGCCGGCTAGACGCATCTTTCAAATAGCTTTGCGAGCTGTTTTGCGAATCGTTTTGCCACATCCCCAGCGTGTAGGTTGCCCGCACAGTGGGTGATACGTCATACGCCAGCTTGACCTTGAGGTGGTCCTGGCTCGTGCTGTACTGGGTGGCCCCGCCCAACAGCAGCCACGGCGTGTTGGTACGGTCCAGCCCGGGTACGGCTCCGGTCACCACCCGCGCGCTGGCGTTGGGTACGGCGGTACTCAAGCCCCTGGTGGCAAAGCTCAAGGGCTGACCTTCGTTTTGCGTGCGGTTGACGTTGATGAACCACGACCAAGCACCGTTTTTATTGCCCAGCGACGCACTGGCCTGCTGGCCGCTGTAGCGCTCATCCGTGCCATACAGCCTGAAGCGTTGCGAGAAGCTGGAGACCTTGGCATGCGCCTCGAACTGACTTGGCATGCGGGTCAGGTAGTCCACCACTGCGCCCACCGAGTTGCCCGGGTAGGCGGCTGAAAATGGACCGTACAACACGTCGACCCGCTCAATTTCTTCGGGGGTGACCAGGCCCCAACGCGGCGTATAGCTGGCCCCGTTGCCCAGATAGTTGGACAACAAAACGCCGTCGGCATACACCGCCGAGCGCGCGCTGTTGCCGGTGCCAGACGCGCGGCTGGACAGCACCGCGTGGTTGTAGTCGCCGATGTAACGCTTGCGTACCAGCAGGCTGGGCAGATATTTCAGCGCGTCTTCAGCATCGGTGGCGTTGATTTTTTGGGTGATGTCTTCCTGCGTCACCCCCTCCATGGTGGTGGGAATCTGGGTCGGCAAGGAGGTCGGCTGGCCCCCGGTGATGGTGACCATACCCAGTGATTTGACGGGCGTGTCAGTTTGGGCGGCGCCAGGCAGGCAGTTCAATGAGCCCAGGACGGAGAACACCGCGCAGGCCAAGGGCCGAAGGGCTGACGGCACGCGGCGACCGGCAGCGGATGAATAGACGGGCATGGGATTTCTCCTTTTTGACGAGAACAAAGGCGCGCAGGCCGGTTAGCCGGGGCACCAAATGCACGGCGCGGCGGCATGGTTTGCCGCTGCGCAGTGCCAATAGATTCAGATCAAAAAGGAAGGGGGACCACGGCTGTGGGGCAGCCCCGGGAAAGACCTGGCCCGCTCGGCGAGGGGCGCGGTCTCTGCCAGAAGCGTGCTGGCCGTGCTGGGGACAGACTGCCCAACGATAGGCGGAAGCGCAAGAGCCAGCGAACTGCATAGCTCGCAATGCGGGTGCTCTGCCGCCGCGTCGCTGCTGGTCTGAGCCAGGGCGGCGAAGGCCTCACTGGCATTGCATACCCCGCCCAGACGTCCGGTTTGCACATCCAGCGCCAGTTGGGCGACCGGACCCAACAACCCAGCCGCTACCGCCACCAAGCTCAGGAACGCGGCAAAGCGAGCAACAACCAGGCGCATTGGGAGGAGGGATGGCAAGACTGACACGGGGCGATTATAGGAAGCGCGGCTGAGACAGATCAGTCAGGGCAATTAAAACAGGCCGGCGAGAACAGGCCGGCGTATGTCAAGGCGGGCCGAAGCCAAAGCGTGCAAACGTCGCCTGCGCTGTCGGTGACAGCAGGTGTTGCACAAGCCGCTCGGCTCGGACGTCACCGGCACGGCTGGTCACGCCGTAATCCGCGCCCACCTCCAGCGCCTGCGGCACGGCGACGATCTGCATACGTGGCAACTCCCGCACCACCGCCCGGGCATTGGTGCAGTAGGTCAAAAACAGATCGGCCTGTCCAGTGTCCATCAGCCAGGCGTAGGCGCCGCGCCCCGCCGGGGGATTGGGCGCTGCGGGCGAGCCGGTGAGCTTGAGCGCCTTGGCATCGAGCAGCTGGTAGGCCCCCGGCTGCAGCGCCTCAGCCCGGCGGAACAGCGCCCAGGCGTAG
>JANMBW010000239.1:0-2932 GCA_031360565.1 Polaromonas sp. | reverse complement strand
TTGATTGGCAGTGACGCCTCACATGCCTGGGCATCGGTTTTTTGCCCCTGCGCCGATGCGAGCGAACCCGGACAATGGCTGGACTTTGACCCCACCAACAACCGCGCACCGGGCGAAGACTACGTCACCCTGGCCATCGGGCGCGATTTCCTGGATGTGTCGCCGCTTCGAGGCGTCATTCGCGGTGGATCGCAGCACACCCTTGATGTGGGGGTGACAGTTGTCCCGCTCGAATCTGTTGCCGAGCTGGCATCAGCCTAATCCATTTCCTTTCCGACTGACCCACCATTGAACGACTGAAACCATGCCTAAAATTCTCTCACCTGTCTATGCCAAACTGGAACAACTGGGCATCGCGCTGCCACCGGTTTCCACTCCGGCCGCCGCCTACGTACCTTACGTGCAAACCGGCAAGTTGCTTTTTTTGAGCGGTCACCTGGCAAGACAAAACGGTGCGGTATGGGTCGGTCAACTGGGCCAAGGACTGACCACCGCCGACGGCAAAGCCGCCGCCAGACTGGTCGCGATTGAGATGATGGGAACGCTTGAAGCCGCACTCGCCGCGACCGGAAAAGATTTGAGCCACATCACGCGTATCGTCAAACTGATGGGCCTGGTCAATTCAACCCCCGCATTCACCGAACAGCATCTGGTGATCAACGGGGCGAGCGAGCTGCTCAGCGAAGTTTTTGGATCGACGGTTGGCGCGCACGCCCGCAGTGCGTTTGGCGTCGCTCAAATCCCACTGGGTGCGTGCGTAGAGATCGAGATGATCGCAGAGGTTGGCTAGCCAGTTCTGCTCTTTCGTGCTACTAAAATCGTAGCTTCTGACCAGCGTAAAACCTGAGCTACAGGCTCATTTCTATAAAATACGGGTGACGGAGGTGGGTTTGAACCCGAGGTCGGCCGCCTTCCCTTTTCGGCCACGCAAGGCCTTCGCATTGTTGAGACTGCGAATTTCAAGAATTTCCTCGCGGGGTTTTCCGCCTCGACCCAGTCCCGCAATCTGCACGCTGCGGGTGTAGGCTGCGGCACCCGCCAGCGTGTCTTTGGCGTCCAGATCAATCAGCATCAATCCGCGCCCGCCCGCTGGCTGCAACCGGAGTTCGGAGATGTCAAAGCTCAGGATACGGCCCGCACTCGACGCACACACCACATGGCTAGCGGGGCTCAGCGGCGTGGCGCCCGAACTGCCCGAGACATGGGACGGCTTGCAGACTGACTCGCCTTCGGCGCAACTGATGAATGCCTTGCCAGCCTTGAAGCGCGACTGCATGGCTTCAACATTGGCCAGAAAGCCATAGCCGCCACTGCTGCTGAGCAGCAGCGTCGCGTCAGCCGGCCCGGCAAAATAATGCGCGGGATGGGTTGACGGCTCAAGCTCTATCAGCGTCGTGACCGGCTGGCCGTCTCCCCGGGCACCGGGTAGCAGCGACACCGGCACCGAATACACCCGCCCCGTACCTTTGGCGGCAGTGCCGAACACCAGCAAGGTATCGACTGTTCGGCATGCAAAAGTGCCATACAGTGCGTCGCCCGACTTGAAAGCAAAACTGGCAGCGTCGTGGCCATGGCCACCACGGGCGCGAATCCATCCTTTGGTGCTGATCACCACCGTCACCGGCTCGTCGATGACCTTGAGTTCCAGCACGGCTTTTTTGTCGGCCTGAATCAAGGTGCGACGCGGGTCGGCAAACTGCTTGGCGTCGGCTTCAATCTCCTTGACCATCAGGCGCTTCAATGCGGCGGGACTGCCGAGAATTTCTTCAAGCCTGCCCTGTTCTTCGCGCAGGCTTTTGAGTTCCTGCTCGATTTTGATGGCTTCCAGTCGCGCCAGCTGACGAAGCCGGATGTCCAGAATGTCTTCGGCTTGTCGCTCGCTCAACCTGAACCGGGCCATCAGCGCGGCTTTGGGTTCATCCGATTGCCGGATGATGGCAATCACTTCATCGATATTGAGCAGCACCAGTTGCCGCCCTTCCAGAATATGGATGCGGTCCAGCACTTTGCCGAGTCGATGCTGCGAGCGACGCTCTATCGTGGTCTGACGAAAGGCGATCCACTCGACCAGCATCTGCCGCAAGGATTTCTGCGCGGGCCGACCGTCCAGGCCAATCATGGTCAGGTTGATCGGCGACGAACTCTCCAGACTGGTATGCGCCAGCAAGGTGGTAATCAACTCGGACTGCTCGATCCGGCTGGTCTTGGGTTCGAACACCAGACGCACGGCGGCTTCTTTACTGGATTCGTCACGTACCACATCGAGCACCGACAGCAAGGTTTGCTTGAGCTGGATCTGGTCAGCGCTCAGGGCCTTTTTGCCGGTTTTTACCTTGGGATTGGTCAGTTCCTCAATTTCCTCCAGCACTTTTTGCGTGCTGACGCCGGGCGGCAACTCCTGCACCACCAGCTGCCACTGGCCACGCGCCAAATCTTCAATTTTCCAGCGCGCACGAACTTTCAGCGAACCACGTCCGGTCCTGTAAGCCGCTGCAATGTCGGCCGGGCTGGAGATGATTTGTGCGCCGCCAGGGTAGTCCGGTCCGGCCAGCAGGGTGTACAGGTCCTCATCACCCAGCTTGGGGTTTTTGATGAGCGCAATGCAGGCATCGGCCACCTCGCGCAGGTTGTGACTGGGGATCTCGGTTGCCAAACCCACCGCGATGCCACTGGCACCGTTGAGCAGCGTGAACGGCAGGCGCGCAGGCAACTGACGCGGCTCCTCGGTAGAGCCATCGTAGTTGGGTACGAAATCCACCGTCCCCTCGTCGATCTCGTCCATCAGCAAGCTGGTAATACGCGCCAGCCTGGCCTCGGTATAGCGCATGGCGGCAGCACCGTCGCCGTCGCGGCTACCGAAATTACCTTGCCCATCAATCAGGGGATAACGCTGCGAAAAATCCTGCGCCATGCGCACCAGCGCGTCGTAGGC
>JANMBW010000228.1:0-6151 GCA_031360565.1 Polaromonas sp. | reverse complement strand
TCATCGCGGTAGCTCCAGCCCTCTCCATTGGCCTTTTTTTGCGCCTCGTGGTAAGTGCGGACCCGGCGGGCAGCGGCTTCCAAGGCATCACGCTGGGCTTTGGGAATGGCTTCAAACGCCACTTTGAGCTCTGCCTGCGTGAGTTCAAGCTTGTCCATGGACGCTACCGTAAGGCCGTCAAACCGGGCGGTGTACTCGAGCACAGCCGCGTCGCCGCGCTGTTGCACGTCGGCCAGAATGTCTGCGACACGCTGTTCGATCGCGGCATCGGTCGCAGCTGACCAATGCAGGCGGGCCTTGAATTCCGCTTCAAATGTGGCTGAAGCGGTTGAAATACGTGCGGGAGTAGCTACTAAATTCATAGCATTGAGATTTGAATCACTTATGTACTGCCAGGGTCAGCAAATCCATCAAGCGGCGAATCGGTGCCTGCTTGAGCTTGAGCGCGGTCTGGTTGACCACCAGGTGTGAGCTGATGTCCATGATGCGCTCGACTTCAACCAGGTGATTGGCCTTGAGCGTGCTGCCGGTGGAAACCAAATCAACGATCGCGTCGGCCAGACCGGTCAGCGGCGCCAGTTCCATGCTGCCGTATAGCTTGATCAAGTCAACGTGTACCCCTTTGGAGGCAAAAAAATCACGGGCGATGGCGACATATTTGGTGGCGACCGTCAAGCGTGAACCCTGCTTCACCGCGGCACTGTAGTCAAACCCCTCGCGGACAGCCACACTGATCCGGCATTTCGCAATTTGCAAGTCCAGCGGTTGGTAAAGGCCCTGGCTGCCCGATTCCAGCAGCGTATCCTTGCCCACGACGCCCATATCGGCGCCGCCATATTGCACATAGGTCGGTACGTCAGTCGCCCGCACCAGCACCACACGCAAATCAGGTTGATTGGTGGCCAAAATCAGTTTGCGCGATTTGTCCGGGTTGTCCAGCACTTCAATGCCAGCGCTACGCAGGAGCGGCAGGATGTCGTCAAAGATTCGGCCTTTGGACAGTGCGAGCGTGATCACGACTTCACCCGCTCGATATCGGCACCGACGCCGCGCAGTTTGGCTTCCATTTCGTCATAGCCTCTGTCGAGGTGGTAGATGCGGTCCACCAGCGTTTCACCATCAGCCACCAGGCCGGCGATCACCAGGCTGGCCGACGCGCGCAGATCGGTGGCCATCACGGTGGCGCCAGACAGCTTCTCAACGCCCTCCATGACCGCCACCTTGCCCTCGATCTGGATTTTGGCGCCGAGTCGCACCATCTCATTGACATGCATGAAACGGTTTTCAAAAATCGTTTCCGTCACGGTGCTGGCACCTTGCGAAATGGCGTTGAGCGCCATGAACTGGGCTTGCATGTCGGTAGGAAAGCCGGGGTATTCCGTGGTGCGAAAAGACTGCGCTTTCAGCCGCCCATGCGACTCGATGCGGATGAAGCCCGCCCCGGCAGTAATGCGGGCACCGGCTTCACGTAGCTTGTCAATCACGGCGTCAAGGTGATCGGCGCGGCCATGCTGCAGCGTCACGTCGCCACCGGTAGCGGCCACTGCACATAAAAAGGTGCCGGTTTCAATCCGGTCAGCGACCACCTGGTGGGTGCAGCCATGCAAGCGCTCGACGCCCTGAATGCGAATGCGGCGCGTGCCGTGGCCTTCGATTTTTGCACCCATCTTGATAAGCATTTCAGCCAGGTCGCCGATCTCGGGCTCCTGTGCGGCGTTTTCAAGAATGGTTTCGCCTTCGGCCAGACTGGCCGCCATCATGAGGTTTTCGGTGCCTGTCACGGTCACCATGTCGGTGGTGATGCTGCAGCCTTTCAATCGCTGGCGACCGGCAGACAATTTGGCAAGCATGTAGCCGTGCGCCACCACGATCTCGGCACCCATGGCTTGCAGCCCTTTGATGTGCTGGTCTACCGGCCGGGAACCAATGGCGCAACCGCCTGGCAGCGACACCGTGGCTTCACCAAAACGTGACAGCAACGGCCCCAGAGCGAGCACCGAAGCGCGCATGGTTTTAACCAGTTCATACGGGGCTTCGGGCGAACTCAAGGCGCCAGCATCGATATGCACAGTGCTGGGCTCTGATTGGCTACGCTCGGCAGCCACGCCCATGTTCTCAATAAGCTTGAGCATGGTGGACACGTCCTGCAAACGCGGGACGTTTTCAAGCGTGACCGGCTCGGCTGTCAGCAAGGCCGCGCACAGCTCGGGCAGCGCCGCATTTTTGGCACCCGAAACCGTGATCGTTCCGCGCAGCGACTTGCCACCCCGGATAAGCAATTTATCCATTATTGGAAGCCGCGCCGCTAGCTGCCCACTCTGCAGGGGTATAGGTTTTCATCGACAGCGCATGCACTTCATCGGTCTGCAGGCGGCCACCCAGCGTGGCGTAGACCCGCTTGTGGCGCTGGATCAAGCGCTGTCCTTCAAACACACTGGATACGATGGTGGCGTACCAGTGCCTGCCGTCGCCGGACAACTCAATGTGCTCGCAAGGCAGGTCAGCAGCGATGATGGTTTCGAGTTCTTCGCGGGTCATAGAAAGTGAACCAGGCAAGGGGTGGGCGTGTGGGCCATCAGTTTAATGTCTGATCTTGTAGCCAGTGCGCAGCATGTTGACGGCTACTGCACTGACCACCAGCGCGGCCGTCGCCACAATACCCAGGCTGAGCCACGGTGACACATCGCTGACGCCAAAAAAGCCGTAGCGAAAACCGTCAATCATGTAGAAAAACGGGTTGAGATGGCTCACGGTCTGCCAAAAAGGCGGCAGCGAATGAATGGAGTAAAACACACCACTCAAAAAAGTCATGGGCATGATGATGAAGTTTTGAAACGCCGCCATCTGGTCAAACTTTTCAGACCACAGTCCGGCAATCACGCCCAGCGCGCCAAGCATGGCTGCCCCGAGCAGCGCAAAAAGCACAATCCACAGCGGTGCGACAAAACCGGGCTGGCCAAAAAATACCGTCACGGCAAACACGCCGGCACCCACCAGCAAGCCCCGTGCAACGGATGCGCCAACATAAGCCAAAAACAGGTGCCAGTGCGACAGCGGCGTGAGCAGGACAAACACCAGACTGCCCATGATCTTGCTTTGAATCAAGGAAGACGAGCTGTTGGCAAAGGCGTTTTGCAAAATGCTCATCATCACCAGGCCAGGCACCAGAAAGGCGCTGTAGTTGACCTGGCCGTAAACCTTCACCTGGTCCTGCATCACATGGCCAAAGATCAGCATGTACATCACGGCGGTGAGAACCGGCGCACCAACAGTTTGGAAGCCGACCTTCCAGAACCGCAACACCTCTTTGTAGAGCAGCGTCTGCCAACCGGTCATGCTGCTGATGGCGCTCATACTTTCACCCCGACGTTTTCGGCCATCACCTCAAGGAAGACATCTTCCAGGTCAGCCTTGCGAATTTCAATGTCTTCGACTTCCAGTCCGGCCTCGCGAATGGCCGCCAGATAGTGCTCGATCTCGCGCGCGTTGTGTGCCGGAAATTGCACGATTCGACCGGTAATTCGGGCCTGAGCAGCTAGTTCACTGGGCAGTTCGCTATTAATTTTGAAGCGCAGCACATTTGACGAAGCGGCCTTGAGCAACTCGGAAGTTTGCGCCAGCGCGACTATCCGCCCCTGCTTAAGCATGGCGATGCGGCTACACAGGGCCTCGGCCTCTTCCAGGTAGTGCGTCGTCAGCAGCACCGTACTGCCCTGCTTGTTGAGCTTGGCAATGAATTGCCAGAGTGTCTGGCGCAACTCCACATCCACGCCAGCGGTCGGTTCGTCGAGCACAATGACTTGCGGCCGGTGCACCAGCGCCTGCGCCACCAGCACGCGGCGCTTCATGCCGCCTGACAGCTGGCGCATATTGGCGTTGGCCTTGTCGGCCAGACCCAGACTGGACAACAGTTCGTCGATCCAGTCGTCATTTTTCTTCAGACCGAAATAGCCCGATTGAATGCGCAGCGCCTCACGCACGGTAAAGAAAGGATCGAACACCAGCTCCTGCGGCACCACACCCAATTTGCGTCGGGCCTGGGCATAGTCGGTCACGACATCGCTGCCATGCACCGTGACCGTTCCACGGCTGGCCCGCGACAGGCCAGCCAGGATGCTGATAAGGGTGGTCTTGCCGGCACCGTTGGGACCGAGCAAGCCAAAAAACTCGCCTTGCCGGATATCGAAGCTTACCGAGTCAAGCGCCTGGAGGCCGGCGCCGGTTTGTCCGCGTGGAGAAGGGTAGGTTTTGCTGACGGATTGGAATGAAATGGCTGGCATGAACCCTCTATTTTAAGGGCTCATCCCCTTGCATGCGGATGAAAAGGATATGGCCGCGACGGAACCGACGGCTGTTGCCCGGACAGCGCTAGGCAGCGGTCGCAGTGCTGACGGGTATCAACTCTGAAATGCCGTACAAGCCGGCCAGCTGTTCCAGGCGTGCTGACAAACCCCGCACAGAAAAGGTTTTGCCCGCAGCGAGCGCTTCGCGGCGACAAGCCAGCAGCAGGGCCAGCGCAGAAGAATCAAACTCCTGCAGCGCAGCCGCATCCACCACAAGCTCGGCGGGTTGGGCCAACACTTGCGACTTGATCTCCCGCTCCAGCAGGGCGGCCAGCTCGTGCGTCAAAACTGCCGGCAATGTCCACGCCATAGCTGCCTGTCAGGACTTTTTCTCAGCCGCATTGGCCGTATTCGATTTGTTGCGCTGCGCCAGCGAGGCAATCAGCCCATCCACACCCTTGGCGCTGATCTCTTGCGCAAACTGGGTACGGTAAGTCTCGACCAGCCACACCCCCAACACGTTGAGGTCATAAATTTTCCAGCCGGTGCTGGTTTTTTCCATGCGGTAGTCGAGCTGGACCGGGTCACCCCGGCCGAGCACTTCCGAGCGCACAATCACTTCAGTGTCTGCGGCATCGGCGCGCAGCGGTTTCACATTCACGGTCTGGTCCTTGACCTGTGACAGGGCGCCCGAGTAGGTGCGTACCAGCAAGACCTTGAATTCATCCTGCAGGCGTTTTTGCTGCTCTGGCGTGGCTTGCCGCCAGCTGCGGCCAACCGCTGCGGCAGTCATCCGTTTGAAGTTCACATTGGGCATGATCTGGGCATCGACCAGGGAAATCACCTTGCTCGTATCACCCGCCTGAACGCTTTTGTCAGCCTTGATGCCATCCAGCACGCTTGACGACAGGCGTTTGATCAGCGCATCCGGTGCTTCATCTGCCGCACGAGCAAAACCAGCCGTTGCAGCCAAGGCCAGGCTGAACAGGGCAGAGATGAAATAGCCAGCGGTACGACGGTTCATGGTTCTTCTTTCAATAAACAAATGCTTCACCTACTAACGCGTCACCCGGGAACGGGTGGACAGGAAATGCAGGTTGACGCGGATTTTGAGCCTGCGAGGAGAGTAAAACAGCATCGCCCCGTCCCGCAGTGAGTCGGTCGGTTAATTTAGGCGACCGCTTTGTAAAGCTTGTGACCCCAAGTAGCTAAAGGGCTACTTGACTTCCTTTGTCGAGCCAGCAGGTGGCTCTGCAGAAGTGGCGCCTTCAGGCAAATCGAATCGCTCTTCCTTTTGGGCCGAATCCGGACTGATCAGACTGCGACGCCGCTGCAGGTAAATATCTCGCGTAAAGGAGTATTTATCCAGCGATGCCTGGTCCAGCAAATTGTCGGCGCCCAGATAAGTCGATCGGGTATCGACCACATCCAATGCCGTCAAGGAGTTGCGCACCGGCACGTTTTTGGAGCGAAAGACTGGATCGGCCTGAGTGTCTACCACTGCGCCTAGGCTATCGCGTACGGTAGAGGGGCCCAGCAAGGGAAGCACCAGATAAGGGCCGGATCCGACACCCCAATGCCCGAGCGTCTGACCAAAATCGCCGGGGTGTTTTTCCAGCCGCATTTCGGTCGCGATATCGAACACCCCACCAAAACCCAAAATCGTATTGAAACTCAAGCGCAACAAAGTCTCGGCAGATTCTTTGGGTTTGAGCTGCAAGACGTTATTGAACAGCGCGACGACGTCAGAAAGATTGCCGAAAAAATTACTGATGCCGGTTCGAATGGGCGACGGCGTGACATCTCGATAAACGGTGGCGACCGGCTTGAGGATGGCGCGGTCGACGCCGTCATTGAAATTGGATACG
>JANMBW010000129.1:0-3737 GCA_031360565.1 Polaromonas sp. | reverse complement strand
AGGTCAGGGCCAAAACAGCCATGGCGGCCTGGAGCCTTCAGCACCGATCGCGGTTCATCAGCGTCGGTGCAGCGGGTGGCAAGCGCCAGGCGCACAGGGTAGAGATTGACGATTTGTCCGTCAGCACGCATGACCCCTTACTGGCTCAGCTGCGCTACCGCCTCCGCAAGGAACATGCGGCACCCCGCCAGTCCAGGATTGGCGTGGCCTGCGTGTTCAGCCGTGAGCCGGTCATGCAGCCTATCGATCGCGAAGAAGAGGTGGCTGGTCATACGCCCGATGGCCAAATAGACAACAGCCTGAACTGCCACGGTTACGGTTCAGTCGTCTCCGTCACGTCAACATTTGGCATGTGCGCAGCCGGCTGGCTGCTAGACGACATTGCCCGATGAGGCTTCGGCGAGGGGAAAAACCACGCTATAATTTGAGGCTGTGCTGCACATCATGCAGCGCGAACCAAGCGTGTGACCGACATGCTTCGGGACCTTAGCTCAGTTGGTAGAGCAGCGGACTTTTAATCCGTTTGTCGTGGGTTCGACCCCCGCAGGTCCCACCAATAAAATCAAGGGCTTAGCCGCAAGGCTAGGCCCTTTTCTTATTGGAACGTCACATCATTGACAGTGATCGACCCAGTTTTCGCAAGTGCGCGGAACCGTCTCCAGCCCAGGCGCTTCCGTGCATGCAGGCCAACAAAGTCGGGTGCAGATTCGCCAGTTTTTCAATCAACATAGGCGCATTCGCGCTGTGCGAAAAATAATCCATCTGGCTTCTGAAGGCTTCACTCGAATCCACGATGTCGTCTTCCACCAGCGCCTTATCGCCGGTGCCAGGTTGGGTGAAAAGGTCGCCACAAAACAGGGTTTTGGTAGTTTGGTCAAAGAGATAGCCGCACTCCCAGCCATGGGGCAAGTGGGGAGTGGACTGCCACATCAGCCGGTGGCGACCGGTCTCAAGAATTTCACCATCCGCCATCCCGATAGCCGGCACGTCCACCAGGTCATTGACTGACACCATCGCCGCAATATCGCTGCAAACGGGCTGCGCGTGGGGTGCAAGGGTCAGGAAATCGGGCAAGGCGCCGCACTCGTCTGCTTCGACATGCGATAAGGCGATGTAACGAAGCTGCTCCAGGGGCATCACTTTTTGGATTTGCTCGCTTATCAACGGAAACAGCTTGCGTGGGCCGGTGTGGAACAACAGCGGCTTTTCATCGAGCAAAAGATACTGGTTGAAGGAGAATCCGCCCGGAATAAACTCCGGAGGCATGGCCACACTGATCCGGTAGAGGCCGGCGGCGATTTCATTGATCCGAGCAGTGGGCGTGGTGGTCATGCTTGTCTCCCGAACCAGACCTATCGGTTGTCGTTGGCTCTGGTTCCAGCACAACAACAATGAATTTTTTCCATCACTGGGGTCAGGTGCAGGTTTGAGGTCCGAAGGGTACCACCCGGTAGGTGCTGGCGTTCTCCTGCAAATGACGGGTGATCAAGGTCGTCGCAAGCTGCAAAAACTGGTATTCAAAATGACTGATGATCTGCTTTGCAAAATCGTAGTGGCAGAAGGTTCCGTACAGATCGCCGTTGGCCAGTGTCAATTGAACGCCTGAATAACTGCCTACTGCGCTCGGATAGCACAGTCCTTTCAGGCGCGGGTCTGTAGCCGTGTCGGACGTGCTAAACGTTCCGTGGAGTACCGGAAACCGGCACAAGCTTTGGCTATAAGGCGTCGAGCTGGACGCGTTGGGATTGAATTCATCAAGCTTGTCGACCGTTTCAATCACATTGAAAACGTCATGTTCGAGCCGATAGACCGTGGTGAAGCGGTAGGGCACGCGCGAATTCAAATATTTCACCGCAGGCTTGAGCCCCTCCTTTTTGAGGATCCACTCCAGGTGTGCAAGACGCAAGTCCATACAAGCTTGCCAGAATTTCAATGTCGGTTGGCGAGGCCGTAAATCTTACGCTTTATGTGGTTGGCGGTACGCGGCATTTTCATGCAATCTTGAATCTTTTTATGGCCATCATTTCTTGACAGCCGGGACGGGAGTGAGGTCATCCGGCTGGTCAAACCGGTGCGCCATAACGAGCGCATCCTTCAATTGTCCTGCAACGCCGAAATGGCGCTGATGCTCGCTGGCGACATTTGAAAAAAATTCCGATAAACAGAAATGTCTGCGGTAAGTGGCACGCCCGTTTTTCTCGAGCGACTCTCTCAAATCGGGCTCACCCAGAATCCGGTTGATGGCTGCGGCAATACTCACTGGGCTACCTACTGTGACAAACAGGGAGTCGACCCCATCGCTTAACAGCGAGGGAATTTCGCCTACTGGCGTGGTCACGACTGCCACGCCGTGCGCCAGTGCCTCAAGAATGGCCAGTGGCAGCACTTCGTCGTGAGAAGGCAACACCAGCACATCGCAGTCTCCCAGCAGTTGGCTGATTTTTTTTTGGTCACACCAACCCTTGAAGTGCACCATGTCGTGTAGGCCCAGCTCACGCGCCTTGGCCTGGTAGCCCGATACGTTACCGCCCCCTGCAACCGTGAGCTCAAGTCTGGACCGGTCCAGCTCCGGCTGGGCCAATGCCTGCAACAGGTCCATCAATCCTTTTTTGTCTGACAGGTTGCCGATAAACAAAAGCCGCTGCCGATCGGATCGGGCCGCCTTCGCAACCTCCTCGCGGGGGCCAGGCACGCCGTTGGTAATCATGCGCACCCGTGCAGCAGGAACCTGCAGGGTATCGATGACAAAGTTTTTGGCTTTGGGTCCAATCACGATCACGCCATTGGGCAAGGAAAAAATCCACCGGGTTAGACGTTTCAATGCGGTCGGCAGTTGGGCATAAAAACCGCGCATCTGTGCATGCAAATGCAAGATGGTCGGTACACCCATGGCAGCGCAGCCCACAATCACGGTGCCTTTTCGAAACAGGCTCATGCGCTCTGCCACGTTGATGTGTACCCCCGCAAGACCGCCACCGATTCGGCCTTTGGCGATTTTTAACATCGCACTCAGCAAAACCCAAAGCGAAAACAAGGGGCCTGCCGCACCGCGGGTATCCAGCGGCCGCAGCTGGGCGGCGCCAGCCAGCTGGTGATCAGACTGGCACTGGATCAGGTAGTCCGCTACCTTGAACATGCCGCCGCCCACCGGCGCCCAGGGACAGGCCAGGTAGATATAGCGCGAGTCTGCTTTGCTCACTAGAGGCTCGCCAGCGGGGCAGGCAAGATCACGAAAGGGCATTTTCCTTACCTCGGTTGAACTGCCGTTGAAGTAAAAGAATACTCTGGTCGCGACGAATTTTGAAGCACCATCGGCTGACAGAAAAACATGCCATCCACCGACACAGACTCATGCTCAAACCGCTGATAAAAAAAGGCTTGTCCGTCGTAGACGACTGGGTCACGGCCACCGACCTGCGCGCCGAGTCGGGCAACACGCTCGTGAATGTGCTGTTCCACTCCTTGAATGAAAACAGTGCCCATTGCCGTGATGGTGCATTGGTGCCCAACCAGACGGTGACGGTGGCTGACTTCGGCGCATTCGTTGAAGAGATGCTTGAAAACCGGTTCACGGTTGTGTCGCCCGCGCAGATTGATACCGGACTGCCGTCTGGCGGCCGCTACCTTACGATCACTTTTGACGACGGGTATTTCAACAACACGCAGGCGCTTGAGGTCTTAGAGAAATTCAGAGTGCCCGCAACCTTTTTTATTTCGACAGATCACGTGCTGCAGAA
>JANMBW010000114.1:0-2114 GCA_031360565.1 Polaromonas sp. | reverse complement strand
GGTTGAGCCGATACAGGCTCACCGTGCCCAGCACCATAAAGATTCCGCCAACCGCGCCCAGCAACTTGGGCAAACTGGGCAGGTCGTAGGGCGCCACCCAGCCAAATGCATAGTGGTACAGGGTGGCCACGCTGGTGGCGGCAAAGCACAGCAAAAAGCCGTAGAAAGTCAGGTGGTGGGCGCGACGCCGCGACAGCGAGTAGGCATCGTCTTCATTGTTGCAGCCTTCGCCATGGCCACCGCCCAGGTACTTCAAGCGCAGCACATCATGGGTTGCCTCGGCAACTGCAGGCGCACTGACCGGCCGGCCGGTGGTCGCCGGCGTGACCTCGCGCCAGAAGCGTCGCACACCCAGACCCAAGGCCAGCACCGCAAACAAAAATACCGGCGCGAACAGGCTGACCAGCAGGTTGTGCGGGAACAGCTTGTAAAAATTGCCGCGCAGGTCACCGCCCCACAAGGTGCCATGGAGCGCCAGAGCCAGCAACAAAAAGCCAGCCAGCCCGGCGGCCAGCGCCAGGCAAACGGTGAGTCCATTGCGCTGGTAGAGCGCGCCCAGTGCGGGCGGCCAGGCGTAGTCGGCGTAGGTCTGCACCCGCACCCTGGCCATGGCCTGCGGCACATTGACGGCAAATTCATGCGGCGGCGCGTACTGGCAGGCGTGCAGACAGGCACCGCAGTTGTGGCACAGGTTGGCCAGGTAATGGCTGTCTGCCTTGCCAAATTCGAGGCGCCGCGTCATCGCCGGAAACACAGCGCAAAAACCCTCGCAATAGCGGCAGGCGTTGCAAATTTGCAGCTGGCGGGCGACTTCTTTTTCCGGCGCCGTGAGCGGCAAGGCGACGCTGCTGCCGCCATTCGCCAACGCGCGGGCTTCGCGCGCCAGCAGTTCAAGCGACTGCATGCATTGCTCCTGATTTCATAGCTACCTGCGCAGCTTTGACGCCGGCTATGCGGCCAAAAGCCGTCCCTATTGACATGCCCACGCCAGCTGTGTAGCCCTTGCCCAGTACATTACCGGCCATCATTTCGCCGGCGACAAACAGGTTGGCGCTGGGCCGACCGGCAAAGTGAACGGCGGTGGTGTCGTCGGTTTTCAGTCCCAGGTAGGTGAAGGTCACGCCGGGTTTGAGCGCGTAGCCGTAAAACGGGGCGGTATCAATGCGCCTGGCCCAATGCGTTTTGGCAGGACTCAGGCCCACAGTGGCGCAGTCATCCAGCACGGTGTGGTCAAAGGTTCCGGCCCCGCAGGCGGCGTTATAGGCATCGATGGTCTGCATGAAGGACTCCACGTCAAGGCCCAATTGCTGCGCCAGTTCGGGCAGGCTGCTGGCCTTGCTGCCAGGAAATACCGGCGGCATGAATCGACCTACCGCCTTGGCATCGATGATCGAGAAACCGACCTGTGCCGGCTGTTGCGCCACCAGGCGACCCCAGATCGCATAACGCTTGGGCCAGAAGTCTTCGCCCTCGTCATAAAAACGCTTGCCTTGGCCGTTGACCACTATGCCCAACGAAACGCAATCAATCCGGGTGCAGATGCCGCCGTCGTACAGCGGGGCACGGGCGTCAATCGCCACCATGTGGGCCTGGGTCGGGTCGCCAATGGTGTCAGCCCCAGCGTTCATCAGGTGCTTGAGCAGCACACCCTGGTTGTAACGGGTGCCTCGAATCGCGAAATTGTCTGAGGGCCACTCGCCGCTTTCGTTCTGGCCCCAGGCCTCTCGTAGCCACTCGCGATTGGACTCAAAGCCGCCCGCTGCCAGAACGCAGGTTTTCGCTGTGATCCTTTCGGTGCCGACATAGGCCGCTACAAACCGACCGCCCTCAAGCTCCAGGCGCTCGACCGGCGCGTTGTAGCGGATCTGTACGCCCAGCTTTTCGGCGCTGCGGTAATAGGCGTTGACCAGCGCCTTGCCGCCGCCCATGAAAAAGGCATTGGTGCGCGACAGGTGCAGCGTGCCGGACAGTGAGGGCTGAAACCGCACGCCGTGGCGGCGCATCCAGTCACGACAGGTCGATGACTCGCGAATCGTCAGCCGAGCCAGCGCTTCGGTGGTCTGGCCGCCGGTGACCTTGAGCAGGTCCTGCCAGAACTCTTCTTCCGAGTAGGC
>JANMBW010000031.1:0-3594 GCA_031360565.1 Polaromonas sp. | reverse complement strand
CGGCGCCATCGACTTGTGATCGAAGATCTCGTTGAGCGCCAGCGCGTGGAACACCTTGGCCTCCACGTCCTTGGGGTACTTGCGACTGAGCGCGGCCATCGCTTTTTCGTAGTTCTTGGTGCGCGTGTCCTGGTCGACCTTTTCGTAGTCCTTGTAGAACTCCTTCAGCGCAGCGAGCCAGTCGCGCTCGCGCTGCGTCTTCGCTCCGATGGCCTCCCCCTTTTCGATCGCATCAAGCCCGCGCTTCAGCGTGGCCGCGTCGAACGGGCCGACCAGCGGGTTGGGTCTCTGGCTGATGGCGATTCCCCAGTACGCGATGGCACACGCCGGATCGGTTTCGGGGATCGCATTGAACGCCTTCACGGTCTCCGGAAAGTAGAACGAATGCTGCATCGCCAATGCACGGTCGAACTGCTGCTGGGCCTCGGCTGTACACGATGTCTTGAACAACACGCGACCGAGATCACGTCGGGTCTTTTGCCCAGCGTCGTCTTCGTGCGCGAGGGCGACTGAAGCGAAAGCGGCGATGGAACTCGCCGCGAGAAGTTTTCTGCTGTGGCCCATTTTCGACCTCCTCGACAACAGGGTTAAGGGACGGCGCCTGGCTGCAGGAAGGTAACCAGCGCCGTCCACGAAGCAGCTTTGCGGGCATATTCGACGTCTTGAGCGACGCACCCCGCCAGCTAGCCACGTTCGCAGTTCATGATGCTCTTGCGCCAGGGTGTTGTCAATGCATCCGACAACTAACAGCCCAGGATTCCTTCCCAAACACGTCTCACTAGGATCTCGTGACGACAGACCATGCCCACCGATGCGTGTCAGTGGTTCTACGAGTGAGAGTGCTGCAAAGCGGTGTTGCGCCCATTGGCCGGAGACTGCTGCGTGTTCTGCTCCTATGGCACACAGAAATGTCCGCCTCTACAGGCAGGCTCTAGTACTTGATGCCCGGGATAGAAAGGTCCGCAAGGTCTGCACAAGCGGTTTGATGTCCGGTTTTGACCCGCAAGCCGCTGCCGCTGTCGCAACAAATCTGCCGCAATGGTGTCGAATTCTGCGTTAGAAAGCAGTCTGACAAAAGTAACCCTGTTCACTGGCTCAGTGCCCCAACCGCAACTTTACGGCTTTCACCAACGGATCAATAGCAGACGGCGGAAATGGCGAGACGCTGCTCACGTTAATCTCACAGAGCACAAAGCGATGGGGCTGCTCGGGCGTTGGCTCGCCGTGCATGAAATCGCAGTCCCACAACATAGGCAATTGCTCCCGCTTCAATCCTACGCATTGCCTGAGTTGCTCAATCCAGCCAGTCTCCAATAGTTGTCTGAGCGGCTGGAACAGCGGCAAATCGACGGGGTGGTACAAACGCGGCCCTGGCGCAGGAGCAGATTCTCCAGCGGTGGCGGGGTACAGAGCGTTGACGGTCTGGTGTCCAAAGCCGGCCACTCGGTCTTCAACAATGTAGGCGCGCACCATGCCTTCCACCAAGCGCGGCTGCCATGCCTGATCAACCATATGGCCACCGTTACCGGGCTCAAAATATCGGGCTAGTTCCTTCTGTAGCGCGGCCATGTTGATGAGTTCCTCTGTGCTACCGCGTTCTGCGTGCCGCACCTTCAACAGTTCTGAGTGACCAATACACTCAACCCGCCAGACGCCAATGCCACTGTGGCCGCGGTGCTGTTTAAGTACGCGAGGACCATGCTGAAGCCGCTGGGGTAGTTCGCTGGCCAATTGCGCCAGACTGTCCACGCGTACGACGTCACTTCCAAAGGGCAGGTTGCGCACATCCAGCAACACATCCTTCGTTCCAAGTCGCAGAATCACATCGGGATGTGAACTTACGAAAACGCCACAGCGCCCAGCCTCGCGCAACATGGCATCCAGGCGGTCGCGTCTGCGGTCCGACTCCACCGGGTTGCTCCACACCAGCACGCCATCGACATCGCGCAGTTGTGCCGCCACTTCGTCGGAAAAATCGTCATGGTAGATCGCTGGCTCAGCAGCCACCCCCGCGGCGGCAAAGGCTTCGAAAAGTGTAGCAAAGCGACTCTCGTTAGGGTCGCTTCTCAAACGTGCCGCGCGGTCGCCTGGATACAGCAACGCCACCCTGGGTTTGCGTGGTGTGTTCACACTCTTCTCCTTTTCTTGTTTGTGCTCATGCGGATTTTCCAATAAAGGCTAAGCTGGTCACAAGGTTCTGTCGCATCTAAAAGTCGCGCCGCGGATGCGGCGACCAACGCCCCACATACCTCTGGCTCGTGAGGAAACATTTATCAATTCCGTTCAGCTTCGGTTCACCCACTTCTTCATAAGCTCTGTCTCATATCAACCAAGGAGCTCTCCATGAAACGTACTTCCATTCTTTGCCTGACCACGCTGCTGGCAGCGGGCGCTCAGGCCCAGACTTTCAACGACACGGCCCGCGTGCGCACTGTCAACCCACAGTATGAGAACGTCTCCGTGCCGCGCAACGAGTGCACCAGCCAGTGGGTGACCGATCAGCAGCCCGTGGCAGCTTCGCGCAATTACGGCGGGCTGGCGCTGGGCGGTGTGGCCGGCGCCTTGCTGGGCAACCAGGTGGGGCGTGGCCACGGCCGCGAAGCCGCCACGGCGGTGGGTGCGGTCGTCGGCGCTTTGGCTGCGGAGCACTTTGCCAACCAAAATAACCTGGGCGGCTACCAGCAAGCATCCCAGCCGCTACAGCGCCAGGTGCAGAACTGCCGGACGGTGAACGACACGCAATCCCGCCTCACGGGCTACCAGGTCGAGTACGAGTACCGCGGCCAGATTTACACTGCGGTGACCCGCGAAAATCCGGGTCGTACCCTGCCGGTGCGTGTGTCCGTAGCGCCTGTGGAGTCAGTAGGCGGCGAATTGCAGGGCGCACGTGACTACCAAGGGAACCAGGGTTATCAAGGCTACCAGGCCTACCAAGGTAAGCGTGATGACCGTAGCGGTCGCGACTACTATGGGACTTACAACCGATGAACGCATTCGCCAAATTGCTCTGTAGCGCCTTGCTGGTGGTCGCTAACCTGGCTTGGGCTGACGTCAGCCGAGATGACGCGGCCGCGCTGGCCCAGCGGAGCAGTGGTGGGCGCGTGCTGTCGGTCGACAAGGTGGAGTCCTCGGGACAGCCCGCGTGGCGCGTGAAGGTGCTCACCCCGGCGGGTGAGGTTCGTGTGATCCAGGTGGACATGGCCACTGGCCAAACACGTTAAGCAAAGTCCGCGTCAGTCCCATGCGCTTGCTACTGATCGAGGACGATGCCGCGCTACGGCTCACGCTGGCCCGCCAGCTGGAGGCCGATGGCTACCGGGTCGACCAGGCCAAGGACGGCGAAGAGGGCCTGTTTCTGGCGCGCGAGTACCCGGTTGATCTGGTCATCGTTGACCTGGGGTTGCCCAAGCTGAACGGGCTGACCATCGTGCAGCGCCTGCGGCAGGAGGGGAGCGCCCTGCCCATTCTGATCCTCACCGCGCGCGGCAGCTGGCAAGACAAGGTGGTTGGGCTGGAGGCCGGCGCTGACGACTACCTGGTCAAGCCTTTCGAATACCCCGAGCTGGCGGCGCGGCTCAAGGCCTTGCTGCGGCG
>JANMBW010000029.1:0-1819 GCA_031360565.1 Polaromonas sp. | reverse complement strand
GTTGTCAAAAGTACCGCTGGCCAGGTCTGGGCTGCTTAGAACGAAAGGTATGGATTGCGCCTGCACGTCGCCACCGCCACAGCCACTTAGGGCGGTGACAGACACGGCAAGCGCGGCAGAAAGGGCTAACAAGGCATGTTTCATAAGTGGCTCCGGTTCTGGTTTTGTTCTTGCAGCGCCGATTGGCCCTGCCGGGCGGAGTTTAGGGCGATGCGCCGAATCTTGCAGTCAGTCGGCTTTGATGTTGGCCACTTTGACGATACGCCCCCACATCGCACGGTCGGACGCGTCGAGCTTGGCCAGGGCCGGGCCCGCCAGGAACAGGGCTTTGGCACCTTGTTCTTCAGCGCGCTTTTTGAATGCTTCGGACTCCACTACCTGTTTGATCGCGCCAGACAGGCGGCTCAGGGTGTCCGCCGGCATGCCATTGGGCCCGTACACCGCAAACCAGGACGAGGCCACCAGGGGCACGCCCTGCTCGGTCGCGGTCGGCACCTCCGGCAGCGAGGCCAGTCGCGCACGGCCCGTCACCATCAGTGGCCTGAGCTTACCGGTACGGATGTGCGCCAGCAGTGGCGGCGGGGTGGTGATGGTGAAGTCCACCGTGCCGCCAAGCAAGTCAGTCAGCGCCTGGCCGGTACCGCGATAGGGGATGTGCACCATGAAAGTTTGCGTCAGGTTCTTGAGCAGTTCGGTGGTGACATGCTGCAGCGAGCCGTTGCCGCTGGATGCGTAATTGACCTTGCCCGGATTGGCCCTGGCATATTTTAAAAACTCAGCAAAGTTGGCCGCCGGAAAGTTGCTGCGCACCACCAGCAACTGTGGCGCGTCAATCAGGTTGGCAATCGGCGTGAGGTCCTTGCTGGGGTCGAAGCCGCTGACGGGTTGCAGCAGCGGGGTGATCGACTGGTAGCCCGAGTACTGGACCAGCAGGCTGGTGCCGTCGGCCGGGCCGCGCGCCACCATCTGGCCCGCGATGTTGCCGTTGGCGCCACCCCGGTTGTCGACCACCACCGACGTGCCAAGAATCTTTCCGAGTGGCTCGGCCAGCATGCGGGCGGCGATGTCGGTCGTGCCGCCTGCCGGCGTTGGCACCACCAGCGTGATGGGGCGGCCTGCGGTCTGTGCCAGTGCCGGGCCAGCCAGTGCGCTGCCCAGAGCGGCGGCGGATGTGAGCAGGTCTCTTCTTGAAAGTGTGGTCATGGTTCACCTTGAGGTCGTAGCGAAAAACCGGCGAGTCGTCACGCCAGTTCAGAAATCTCGATCAGGTTCAGGTCAGGGTCACGCACGTAGACCGAGCGGATTTTTTGCGTGGCGCCGGTCCTTAATACCGGACCTTCCACAATCGGCCAGCCTTCGCGGGCCAGCGTGGCGATGACCTGCTGCAACGGGACGCTGGCGATGAAGCACAGGTCCAGCGCTCCGGGCACCGGCAGGTGTGCCTTGGGCTCGAACTCCGCGCCCTTTAGATGCAGGTTGATCTTTTGCGCCCCAAATGTGAAGGCCCGCCGCTCCACGGGCGGCGACCCGCCGGTGAAGGTTTCCAGCGTCATGCCCAGCACCCGGGTGTAAAAATCAACGCAGGCCGCCTCGTGGGCGGTAGTCAACACGAGGTGATCGAGGTGGTCGATCACGCCGCCATCGCGAAGCGTTCACGTAGCACCGCGACATCGGCCGGCGCCGGATGCAACTGGTGGATGCGCCCGGCTTTGGCAACCTGGCCTGGCACATCGTGGCCGACGATGGTGGGCATCTGGCGCGCCACTTCAAGCAGGCGCGGCAGGTCCATGCCGGTGTCAAAACCCATGGCATCGAGCAT
>JANMBW010000538.1:0-16136 GCA_031360565.1 Polaromonas sp. | reverse complement strand
GACAGTCGGTGGTGGTGTGCGCACGGTGGATGATGTGCGCCGCTTGCTCAACGCCGGTGCGGACAAAACCTGTTTTAATTCGGCGGCCTTGAGTAACCCGCAAGTCATCAATGAAGCATCGGCCAGATACGGCGCGCAATGCATTGTTGTGGCGATCGACGCGAAGCGGCGCAATGAGGAAGACGCCAAAACTCGCGGCCCAGGTTGGGATGTCTACAGCCATGGCGGTCGCAAAAATACCGGCCTCGACGCGGTAACCTGGGCCAGCGAGATGGCGCGGCGCGGCGCGGGCGAGATTTTGCTCACCAGCATGGACCGCGACGGTACTAAATCCGGTTTTGATCTGGCGCTGACCCGGGCCGTGAGCGACGCGGTGAACATACCGGTGATCGCCTCTGGCGGCGTCGGCAATCTGGCCGATCTTGCCGATGGCATTCAAAGCGGCGGCGCCGATGCGGTGCTGGCTGCCAGCATTTTTCACTACGGTGAATACACGGTGCAGCAGGCCAAGCAGCACATGGCAGAACGCGGCATCCCGGTACGGCTCTGAGCCTACACCGGCGGGTTTTTATTTCTCCGACAATAGCCCTATGAACTGGCTCGATAGCATCAAATGGGACGACAGGGGCCTGGTCCCCGCAATCGCGCAGGAAGCATCCAGCTCAGACGTGTTGATGTTTGCCTGGATGAACCGCGAGGCGCTACAAAAAACTGCCGAGTTGGGCCGTGCGGTGTACTTCAGCCGCTCGCGCAACCAGCTGTGGTTCAAGGGTGAAGCATCCGGCCATGTGCAGACTGTGCATGAAATCCGCATCGATTGCGACAGCGATGTGGTCTTGCTCAAAGTGACGCAACTCGGGCATGAGCCGGGCATTGCTTGTCATACCGGCCGGCACAGCTGTTTTTTCAGTCTTTACAAGGACGGGCAGTGGGTTGTGACCGAGCCGGTCTTGAAAGACCCCGAAAGCATCTATAACTAAGCCCATGTCTGAAGCGAACGCACTCCAGCGCCTGGCGCAGATCATTGAAAGCCGCAAGATCGTCAATGGCGGCGACCCGCAAACCAGTTATGTGGCGCGCCTGTTGCACCGTGGCCCTGATAGCTTTTTGAAAAAAATTGGTGAAGAGGCTACCGAGGTGGTGATGGCGGCCAAGGACCTTGACTGTGGCGGCCATACCCTCGAACTGAGAGGCAAGCTGGTCGGCGAGGTGGCCGATTTGTGGTTTCACAGCATGATCGCGCTGGCCCACTATGGCCTGAGCCCACAAGATGTGGTGGCTGAACTGGAGCGCCGGGAAGGCACCAGCGGCATCGAAGAAAAAGCCCTGCGCAAGGCGCTGCATCGAGACGCTGCCAGCGACTGAAAAAGGAATAGCTATGAACAACGACGTGGTGACAGTCGAGCCGGATGAGGGTCTCAAAACCTGGGGCTGGGTCAGCTACCTGCTGCATCTGGTGGTGGCGGTTGCGGCCGTGTTGCCCGGGGCGCAGGTATCGGTCGCGCTGTTGTTGATAGCCTTGGTGATTGACCTGGTCAAACGCAGCGACGCGGTCAATTCATGGCAAGCGTCGCACTTCAGCTGGCGCATCCGATCCGTGCTGTGGGCTGGCGTTTTATATCTGCTGACCGCCTGGCTCTGGTTGCTGTTTTTGATTCCCGGATGGATCGCCTGGGGCTTGATTTCTGTGTGGTTCTTGTACCGCATCGTCAAGGGCATGGTGCGCATGAACGCCGGCCGCTCCGTGGAGCCGTGATGCGTCACAGTGATTCAGATTGCGTGTTCTGCAAGATCGCACAGGGCGTGATTCCCAGCCGAAAAGTGTATGAAGACGATGCAGTTTTTGCATTTCATGACATTCATCCCTGGGCACCCGTCCACTTCTTGCTTATACCGAAAGCGCACATCCCCTCGATGGCGCAGGTTGGGCCCGAGCACGAAGCGCTTTTAGGGCGCATGATGGCTCTGGTTCCCCGCCTCGCGCTGGAGCAGGGTTGCGTGCCCTATCCGGAGGGTGGTTTTCGCATCGTGACCAACACCGGTAGCCACGGCGGTCAGGAGGTGCACCATCTGCACATGCATGTGATCGGAGGGCCCCGGCCCTGGCTTAAAGGCTAGGCGCGGTCATCTTCACTAACCCGCCAGTTGATGTGTGTACTCCCGGTCCAGAAGGGTACGGGCCTTTAGAATAGGGCGAGTTGTCTGCAAGGTTTGCAATTAAGGTTTAGGAGCAAAACATGGGTTCATTTTCCATCTGGCACTGGTTGATCGTGCTGCTGATTGTGGTCATGGTGTTCGGCACCAAGAAGCTCAAAAATATTGGAGGGGACCTCGGCGGCGCCGTCAAGGGCTTCAAGGACGGCATGAAAGAGGGCGGACAGAGTGCTGCCGAAGACAAGCCAGCCACACCTGCAGGTCAGGTTGCCAACGCCCAGGCGGCTGACAAAACCACAATTGATGTGGAAGCACGCCAAAAGTCCTGATCTGTGATTGATCTCGGCATTTCAAAAATCGCGCTGATTGGCGCGGTGGCGTTGATCGTGATCGGTCCCGAGAAACTGCCCCGCGTTGCCAGGACGGTCGGTACGCTGTTGGGTAAGGCGCAACGTTATGTCCAGGACGTCAAGCAGGAAGTCAGCCGGTCGATGGAGCTCGATGAGCTGAAAAAAATGAAGGACAGCGTGGAGGGCGCAGCCCGCGACGTTGAGAACTCCATTCAAACCCATTCCAGCGATTTCGAAAAAACATGGAGCGAGGCAACGTCCATGTCTGATACCAGCGCCGCTGCAGACCTGCCAGGCATGCAGACGTTTCCAGAATACAAACACCCCAAAAAGAAGTGGCGGCTTAAAACCGGCGCGACACCCCAGTGGTACAAGGCCCGTTCCGGCACGCGTACCCGGGCGCTCTCGGGTGCAGCGCGCGTCGCGCGTTTTCGCCCCACCAAGGTCAGTTGACGCCCGGTTGACGCAACTGGCGCATTCAGTCGCCGGTGCAACCCATTTGTTTTTTCACATCCATGTCCGACCCTCACACTGACAAGCCCGACGAACTCGCAGGTACCGAGCAGCCTTTCGTGCAGCACCTGATGGAGTTGCGCGACCGGATGATTCGGGCCGTGATCGCCATTGGGGTGGCGGCAGCAGTACTGGCGGTGTTTCCGGGTGCCAGCGCCTTGTACGACCTGATGGCCGCGCCGCTAGTTGCGACCTTGCCCAAAGGTGCGACATTGATCGCCATCAACGTGATCACCCCGTTTGTCGTGCCGATCAAGATCTTGTTCATGGCCGCATTCATGCTTGCGCTGCCGGTGGTGCTGTATCAGGTCTGGGCGTTTGTGGCGCCCGGTCTGTATTCGCATGAGAAAAAGCTGGTCTTGCCTTTGGTGGTGTCAAGCACGCTGCTGTTTTTTTTCGGCGTCGCGTTTTGCTATTTCATTGTCTTTGGACAGGTGTTTTCTTTCATCCAGAGCTTTGCACCCAAATCCATCACCGCCACGCCAGATATTGAGGAGTACCTCAACTTTGTACTGGGCATGTTTTTGGCGTTTGGTTTGGCGTTCGAGGTTCCGATCGCCGTGATTTTGCTGGTCCGGATGGGGGTCTTGACCGTCGCGCAGTTACGTGAATACCGCGGCTATTTCTGGGTGATTGCGGCCGTCGGAACCGCTCTGGTCACGCCTCCCGATGCTGGCTCCATGATCATGCTGCTCGCGGTGGTAGGTGGCCTATACGAGCTTGGCATTCTAGCTGCCTTGCTGTTCGTCAAACGCACCAAGGCGGACGATGCAGAGGCCGAGGCCGCCAAGCCCTAACCCAGAGGCTGCTCTGCAAATTTAGCGCGGCAACTTTGGACGCTGGCGCTTGCCAGGGGTGACCGCAATTTCAGTTTGACTGTCTTTGCGCAACACGGTCAGCGGCGCTGCAATTCCCGGTTTGAGCCCGGCCACAGCCGACAACAGTTCGGTGACATTGGTGACGCTTTTGCCAGCAACCGCGATGATCACATCGCCCGGCTGGATCCCGGCCTGAGCCGCCGGACCATTTTGCAAAACGCCAGTAATGATCACGCCGCTTTTGGTCTTGATGTTGAAGGTTTCAGCCAGCTCGGCATTGAGCTCCTGCGGCTCCACACCAATCCAGCCGCGCGTGACCTGTCCGTCTTTGACGATGCTTTCCAGCACCTGTTTGGCAGTCGACACCGGAATCGCAAAGCCAATTCCCATTGACCCCCCGGAGCGGGAGTAAATCGCGGTGTTGATGCCCATCAGATTGCCCTGGGTGTCGACCAGCGCACCGCCCGAATTGCCTGGGTTGATTGCGGCATCGGTCTGGATGAAGTTTTCAAAGGTATTGATGCCCAGCTGGTTGCGACCCAAGGCGCTGACGATGCCCCCCGTGACGGTCTGGCCCACGCCAAACGGATTGCCAATCGCCAGGACCGGATCGCCTACCTGCAGGGCGTCGGAGTTGCCCAGCACAATCACCGGAAGTTTGTCGAGCTCGATCTTCAAAATCGCCAGATCGGTGTCGGGGTCAGTGCCAATGACCTTGCCTTTGGTTCTGCGGCTGTCGTTAAGAATCACTTCAATTTCGTCGGCACCTTCGACCACATGGTTGTTGGTCAAAATATAGCCGCTGGCACTGATGATCACGCCACTTCCCAAGCCTCCCTGCGGCTGGTTGCGGCCTTGGTCGCCGTAGAAAAATTTGAACCATGGATCGTCCGCTAGCGGGTTCTTGGCCGCGAGCTTGCTGGTGTTGATGCTGACCACCGCCGCGGAGGCGATTTTGGCCGCCGAACTGAAACTGCCCACGGCACCCGCAGTACGCTGCACAGTGCTCGCGGGTGCTTCCAGTACCGACACGGCGCTGAATGCCGGCTTGCGGTCCAGCCACTGCGGTTTCAGCGTCGCCACCACGAAGTAGGCCGCCAGCAGGACCGTCACGGTTTGAGAAAACAAAAGCCAGAATTTGCGCATGGGTGGAGTGGTAAAACGATGGACAACCGGGTAAATGAGGACAGGGCAGCAAAACCCAAGGTGCAGGATTGCTGGATTACCCTTATCCGGCCTGCTATTTTCGCCCAGTTTGATGGCCCTGTCGCCCCGCCAACCATCCGGTCGTGCAAAGTGATAATCTGGCCTCAAGCTGGCCGGCGGTCATGCCAGCAATGGTTTGTTTTATTCCCAGGAGAGTCTTATGAAAGCGCAAAGCGTTCTTGCCACCATCGGCAACACTCCCCATATCCGCGTCAATCGGCTGTTTGGCGCGGCCTGCCAGTCGCACCACATTTACATCAAATCTGAACGCAGCAACCCGGGTGGCTCGATCAAGGACCGCATTGCGCTGTCCATGGTGGAAGCTGCGGAACAATCCGGCGTGCTCAAGCCGGGCGGCACCATTATTGAACCGACCTCAGGCAACACCGGCGTAGGCCTGGCCATGGTGGCGGCGGTCAAAGGTTACAAGTTGGTGCTGGTGATGCCCGACAGCATGAGTATCGAGCGCCGCCGCCTGATGCTGGCTTATGGCGCGACATTTGAATTATCCCCGCGTGAAAAAGGCATGAAAGGCTGCATTGCACGCGCCGAGGAACTGCAGGCGCAAAACCCCGGTTCATGGATACCGCAGCAATTTCAAAACCCCGCCAACATCGAGATCCATGTGCGCGCGACAGCACAAGAAATCCTGGCGGACTTTCCGCAAGGCGTCGATTACCTGATCACTGGCGTCGGCACGGGTGGACATTTGACGGGCGTGGCGCAGGTTCTGAAAGCCCAGTTCCCAAACACCAAGGTTTTTGCGGTCGAGCCGTCGGCCTCGCCAGTGATCAGCGGCGGCCAACATTCGCCACACCCCATCCAGGGCATAGGCGCCGGGTTCATTCCTGCCAACCTGCACACCAGCCTGCTTGATGGCACGATTCAGGTTGAGGCTGAGGCCGCCAAAGACTTTGCGCGCCGCAGCGCCGCGGAAGAGGGTTTGCTGGTCGGTATTTCGTCGGGCGCGACGCTGGCTGCCATCGCCCAGAAGTTGCCAGACATTCCGGCCGGCAGCACGGTGCTGGGATTTAACTACGACACGGGTGAGCGCTATCTGTCGGTCGAAGGCTTTTTGCCGTGACTTTTGCGCGTGCCGGGTCGGTATCGCGGGCTGAGCTGCTCGGGGCCTTTGATCAACTCTTGGAGCCGGCGCGCTACAAGGATTACGGACCCAACGGGCTGCAGGTCGAGGGCAAGCCCGAGATTCGAAAAATCGTATCCGGCGTCACTGCTAGTCTGGCCCTGATTGAAGCGGCGGTTGCCTGTGATGCCGATGCGATTTTTGTCCACCATGGCCTGTTCTGGCGGGGCCAGGACGGTCGCGTGACGGGCTGGATGAAGCAGCGGCTGGCCCTGCTGCTGGCGCATGACATCAACCTGTTCGCCTACCATTTGCCGCTGGATGCGCACCCTGTCCTGGGCAACAACGCGCAGCTTGGGCTGCAATTGGGACTGCGTGCCTACGACGGCGAGGCCGGCCGATTTGGTGAACAGGGTCTGGGCTTTTTGGGCGGCAAGCTTGACGGCGGCAGCTTCAGCAGCGCCCAAAGCTTGGCGGAGAGTCTTGAAAAGGTGTTAAAAAGGCCGGTAGTCAGCGTCGGTGGGTCGAATGAAGCTATAAAAAAAATAGCATGGTGTAGCGGCGGCGCGCAAGGCTACTTTGAAGAGGCGATCGCTGCGGGAGCCGATGCCTTCATCACGGGCGAGATTTCCGAGCCGCAGGCCCACTATGCCCGCGAAATGGGTGTGGCCTATATGGCCTGCGGCCACCATGCGTCAGAGCGCTATGGCGCGCCGGCGGTGGCGGCGCATGTCGCGCAGCAGTGGGGCCTGGCCCACGAATTCATTGATATCGACAACCCGGCATGAGCGCGCACTGCAGTGCGAAGCATGAAAATGCGGCAACGACCAAGCCGCTGCTGCTCACCATGGGCGATGCAGCCGGCATAGGGCCTGAAATCATTGCCAAGGCCTTTCGCGATGCCCCGACCGAGCTGGCGGGCTGCGTGGTGGTCGGTGACGTGCCCACCCTGCGCCGAGCCGCTGCACTGATGGCGGCACCGCTGCCCTGGCCCGTCGTGCAGCTCGATTGCCTGGCTGAGACACACTTGGTTCCGCCTGGCGCCATTCCTGTGCTACAAAAATGTGAGCTACCGACGCTTATACCGTTTGGGCTGGTCAATGGTTTGGCTGGACAGGCGGCGGCCGACTGCGTTGTCTGGGCAGCCCGTGCGGTACTGGCGGCCGAGGCGGCTGGCATGGTGACTGCGCCGCTTCACAAAGAGGCGCTGGCGGCGGCTGGCGGATGGGCGGCGAATTTCCCTGGCCATACCGAAATGCTGCAGGCCGAGGCAGCGGCTTTTCTGGGCAAAGCGGTCAGCGAGGTGCCCGTTCGCATGATGCTCGCCAACGCCGAGATCAAAACTGTGCTGGTCAGCATTCACCTGGCGCTGCGGGATGCCATTGAGGCGGTCACGTTTGACGGCGTGTTGCAAACCTTGCGCATCACCCACCAGGCCCTGATTGCCAGTCTCGGCCGTGCGCCGCGTATCGCCGTGGCGGGCCTGAACCCCCATGCCGGGGAGGGTGGCCGTTTTGGCAGTGAGGAGCAATCGACCATCGCTCCGGCAATCGCCGCGGCTCGGATCGAAGGCATGGATGTGACGGGTCCGTTTGCGCCCGATACGGTGTTTATGCGGGCCCGAAACACCGCCCACAAACCGGGCGAATTTGACGTGGTGGTGGCGATGTACCACGACCAGGGTCTGATCCCGGTCAAGTACCTGGGAATAGAGCAGGGCGTCAATGTCACGCTCGGTTTGCCCCTGGTGCGCACCAGCCCAGACCACGGTACGGCGTTTGACATTGCCGGTACGGGTCGGGCGGATGCCTCGAGCCTGATTGCCGCCGTGCAGATGGCGCGTCAGCTGGCGAAGCTCAAATAACGGCTTTGCCCAATAAAAACCTGGGTTAACTGCTATTTAAAATGTAGCGGGTGGGGTTTTTTGGCTACTTTTTCAAGCTGTCCCGGATCTCGCGCAGCAGCAGCACGTCCTCTGGCGGCGCCGCCGGCACGGCTGGCGGGGCTTCGCTTTTGAGTCGGTTGATCTGCTTGACCATCAGGAAAATGATGAACGTCAGGATGGCAAAGTTGACTGCAACGGTGATGAAGTTGCCGTAAGCCAGCACCGGCACCCCGGCCTTCTTCAATGCATCGAGGGTCATGACGGTGCCCGCCGGAACATTGCCCAGCACGATGAACAGGCTGGAAAAGTCAAGTTTCCCAAAAATAGCGCCAACCACCGGCATGATCAGATCACTCACCACCGAGTCCACGATTTTGCCAAAGGCTGCGCCGATGATCACGCCAACGGCCAGATCGACCACATTGCCCTTGATTGCAAAAGACTTGAATTCCTGCATCATTCCCATGGATTTTTCTCCTTAGCAATAAGTTTTCGAGGCCACACGCGATTATCAGTGCTGGTGAAATGACGTTTTTGCTCCGCTACAATCTTCGGTCACGCAACAAGCCTTTTTCAAGCCCGCTCTTGAAGGAATTTCATGACCCAAGCTAGTGTCAATGCTGCGCCCCATGGCGCATCGGTCGATAAAGATAAAAGAAACTGGATCGTGGCCACAGCCGCCGTGGGCGGTGCCGGCGTGGCCGCAGTGGCGGTTCCCTTTGTGAGCACATTTCAGCCGTCCGAGCGAGCTAAAGCTGCGGGAGCCGCGGTAGAGGTGGATATTTCCGCCATCAAGCCGGGCGAGAAAATCACCGTCGAGTGGCGCGGCAAGCCGGTCTGGATCGTCAAGCGCACGCCCGAGCAGCTGGCCACCTTGCCCAAAGTCGACGCCATGCTGGCGGACCCTAAATCCCAGCGCAAGGCTGACGAACTCACGCCTGCTTATGCCCGCAACGTCAATCGTTCGATCAAACCCGAAACACTGGTGGTGGTGGGCATCTGCTCGCATCTGGGTTGTTCACCCTCTGACAAACTGCAGCCTGGGCCGCAAGCTTCGCTGCCCGATGATTGGGCGGGTGGCTTTTTGTGTCCTTGCCACGGCTCGACCTTCGACATGGCTGGCCGGGTCTACAAGAACAAACCGGCACCCGACAATCTGGAAGTGCCCCCGCATATGTACCTGTCAGACACCCGGCTGCTGATTGGTGAAGATAAAAAGGCCTGAAAGCGAATAACCCGTTAAGCGTTTTTCAAAAGACCTGCCGACCGCGCCTGAATACCTTGCCGGATTTTCTTTCAACAGAACTTTCGGACCTGATTCACGCAATCGCAAAGCTCCCTATTTGACACAGGATCCGTGATGGCTGAACTCAAAACAATTTCTCCCGATGCCCCGCTCTCCGCCAAGATGCTGAACTGGGTAGACAACCGCTTTCCTGCCAGCAAGTTGTACAACGAGCATCTTGGCGAGTACTACGCGCCAAAAAACTTCAACTTTTGGTACATCTTTGGCTCGCTGGCCTTGTTGGTTTTGGTGATCCAGATCACCACCGGCATTTTTCTGACCATGCACTACAAGCCCGACGCGGCGTTGGCCTTCGGTTCGGTCGAATACATCATGCGCGATGTGCCGTGGGGCTGGCTGATTCGCTACATGCATTCCACCGGTGCTTCGGCGTTTTTTGTGGTGGTCTACCTGCACATGTTCCGTGGCCTTATTTACGGTAGCTACCGCAAGCCGCGCGAGTTGATCTGGATTTTCGGCTGTGCCATTTTCCTGTGCCTGATGGCCGAGGCCTTCATGGGTTACCTCTTGCCTTGGGGCCAGATGAGCTATTGGGGCGCCCAGGTGATCGTCAACCTGTTTGCGGCCATTCCGTTTATTGGCCCTGACCTCGCATTGCTGATTCGCGGCGACTACGTGGTGGGCGACGCCACCTTGAACCGCTTTTTTGCCTTCCACGTGATTGCCGTGCCGCTGGTGCTACTGGGCCTGGTGGCCGCGCACATCATTGCTTTGCATGAAGTCGGTTCCAACAACCCCGATGGTGTCGAGATCAAGGGGCCTAATGCGCCTAAAGACGCAGCCGGTCATCCGCTGGACGGCATTCCTTTCCACCCCTACTACACCGTCCACGACATCTTTGCCGTCAGCATGTTCCTGATGGTTTTCACGGCAATCATCTTCCTGGCGCCCGAGTTCGGCGGCTACTTCCTCGAGTACAACAACTTCATCCCGGCCGATCCGCTGAAGACACCGGCTCACATTGCTCCGGTCTGGTATTTCACGCCTTATTACTCGATGCTGCGGGCCATCACCAGTGAAATGATGTACGCCTTGATTGCCTGCGTGCTCGCCGGTGCTGCGCTGGGGGTGTTCAAGGCCAAGATTTCCGGTTTGTTCAAAGCGGTGATCGCCGGTGTTGCGCTGGCAGCCGTGGCCGCCATGCTGATGATCGATGCCAAATTCTGGGGCGTGGTGGTGATGGGCGGCGCTGTGGTGATCCTGTTCTTCCTGCCCTGGCTCGATCACAGCGAGGTCAAGTCGATCCGCTATCGCCCGAGTTGGAATAAATATCTCTATGGCGCGTTCGTGATCAACTTTTTGATTTTGGGCTACCTGGGCGTTCAGCCACCGTCAGCTATCGGCGAGCGGGTGTCACAGGTCGGGACGCTGTTTTACTTCGGCTTTTTCCTGCTGATGCCTTGGTGGAGCAGACTTGGCAGCTTCAAGCAGGTCCCTGACCGCGTGATTTTTGCCGCCCACTGAGCTGGAGATTCATAACAATGAAAAAAATTATTTTTGCTTTGATCACAGCGTTTGGGCTGGCGTCTGGTGCGCTGGCCAGTGAGGGCGGCGTGGCATGGGACAAGGCACCCAACAAAACCAATGAACTGGGGTCCTTGCAAAACGGCGCCAAGCTGTTTGTCAATTACTGCCTGAATTGCCATGCCGCTGCCTACATGCGCTTTAACCGGCTCACCGATATCGGATTGACAGAGCAACAGATCAAGGCCAACTTGCTGTTCACCACAGAAAAAGTCGGCGACACCATGAAGGTGTCCATGGATCCGAAAAACGCCAAAGACTGGTTTGGCGCCATCCCGCCTGATCTGACGGTGATTTCTCGGTCTCGCGCGGGGGCGGGCGGCACAGGCGCTGACTATCTCTACACGTACTTGCGCACCTACTACCGCGACGACAGCAAAGAAACCGGCTGGAACAATTTGGCTTATCCCAATGTTGCCATGCCCAATGTGCTGTGGGAACTACAGGGTCAGCGTAAGCCGATCTATGACGTACGGGAAGAGCACGGTCACAAGGTGTCGGTTTTCAAGGGCTGGCAACAAATTGCACCTGGCACCATGACGCCGCTCCAATATGACCAGGCAATTGGCGATCTGGTGGGCTACCTTCAGTGGATGAGCGAGCCGGCCCAAAACACCCGCGTACGCATCGGCGTGTGGGTACTGCTCTTTCTGCTGCTGGTGACTTTTGCGGCGTGGCGCTTGAACGCCGCTTACTGGAAAGACGTCAAGTAACCCTTGGCGCTTCAATCATAAACAGCTAGTCGTTTCCGCCGGCAAACAGCGTTCCTCGGGGCGTTGTCCGGCATCTTCGGAGTGGAGGGTCTTGGGTTTTGACTCAGCCTCCGCTCTTTTGCTTTCAGGAGTTCCGAATCATGATGGTCCTTTATTCAGGTACAACCTGCCCCTTCTCGCACCGCTGCCGTTTTGTACTGTTTGAAAAAGGCATGGATTTCGAGATCCGTGACGTGGACCTTTACAACAAACCCGAAGACATCAACGTGATGAACCCGTATGGCCAAGTGCCGATACTGGTTGAGCGCGATTTGATTCTCTATGAGTCCAACATCATCAATGAGTACATCGATGAGCGCTTTCCGCACCCGCAGCTGATGCCCGGCGATCCGGTTGATCGGGCCAGGGTCCGGCTGTTTTTGCTCAACTTTGAAAAGGAGCTGTTTGTTCATGTCAGCACGCTCGAATCACGAGCCGCAAAGGGCAATGACAAGGCGCTTGAAAAAGCACGTTCCCACATTCGGGACCGACTGACTCAGCTCGCGCCAATTTTCCTGAAAAACAAATTCATGCTCGGTGACAACTTTTCCATGTTGGACGTCGCCATCGCGCCGCTGCTCTGGCGTCTCGATTACTACGACATTGACCTGTCCAAAAATGCAGCGCCCTTGCTCAAGTATGCGGAGCGGATTTTTTCCCGCCCCGCCTACATCGAGGCGCTGACGCCGTCTGAGAAAGTCATGCGTAAATAAGTATGGGTCAGGCCTGTGCCCAGTGTCGCCCCTTGTCGCCCAACGCGCGTCGCTGGCTGTGATGTGAAAGAGACGAATTCATGAATGCCCTGGATTCAGCTTCAACACGTCCTTACCTGGTGCGGGCGTTGTACGAATGGTGCACTGACAATGGCCTGACGCCGTATGTGGCTGTGGCGGTGGATGAGACCGTGCAGGTTCCCCGGGAATACGTCAAAAACAACGAAATTGTCTTGAACATCAGCTTTGACGCCACCTCGTCCCTGAAATTGGGCAATGACTTCATTGAATTCAAGGCACGATTCGCAGGCAGTGCGCGCGACATTATGGTTCCCATTGGTCGGGTGATTGCTATTTATGCGCGAGAAAACGGGCAAGGCATGGCTTTTCCGTTGACCTCTCCCGGGCATTCGTCACCATCAGGCCTGCTGTCCCTGACCACTTCGGCGCAGGGCGGCGAGTCGGTCGAAGCCAAAGATACGGCGGGTGGGCCCTTACTTGCACCGGTGCACACGGCGCCCGGGTCGGACAACCGGATTGTGCAGCTGGTGCCCACTGATGGCGCTGCGACCCCAGGAGACGACGACCCGACTCCGCCTGAGCCGCCAAAACCTCAGCAGGGTCGCCGCCCCGCCCTCAAGCGCGTCAAGTAAAATACTTTTTGTGCCGATTTAGCTCAGTTGGTAGAGCAACCGCCTTGTAAGCGGTAGGTCATCAGTTCGATTCCGATAATCGGCACCATTTTGCAATCTTTTGGCTTAAAGGGCGGGCATTTCCGAGCCAAATGCACCCTGCCGTCTCAGCAACTGCCCCAGATGCGAGGAGCAGCTTCACCGGCTATCCATTAGGATTTTCAGCCGAATTGAGGTAACCTTTGACCCTTTGGCGGCAAGGTGGGTCAAAAGCAGCGGACAAAGCTGGCGCAGCTTGGCTGCAGCCGCGTTGCTGTTCACCAGCAGACACCAGCTGTCGCCGTCGATGGGTCCGGCCTTGACGGCACTGCGAAGCGATTCGGGTATCAAGTTTTCCACGGCTAGGAGCCGAGCACTGGATTCTTCAATGAGCTCTGCAAGGCGGGCAAGCGGCGGAGATTTGTCAAGCGCCTCGCGAAGCGTCACCGATGGTGCCGACTTGGCGTTGTGAGGCGGATAAGGCTTCTGATTCACGGCAAACGGGTGGTCAGGGGCATTTCAATTTGAACATGGGGTTGTCGAGTGCATTTAATTATCACGGATGCGTGGCTGGCTAAGAGCAGGGCGATTCACCTGAGTGGGACTCAGCTGGTACTGGCGGGTTTTGTGGCGGCGCTGAGTTTGATGGTGGTGGCTGCCGGTATGTACCACTGGGTCTTTCTTAAGGGCGCACGCGAGGGTTGGCCGGTGATCGGTTCACTGGTCAAGCTGGTGACCAAGGACGAATTTGAGCAGCGCGACCGCTTCATGCGCGAAAACATCGACGTGATGGCCAAGCGTCTGGGTGAAATGCAAGCCAAGATGATGCAGCTGGAGTCGCTCGGCGAGCGCGTGTCGGGGCTGGCTGGCGTGAACCCCGCCGACATCAAACCCAGCATGGGAAGTGGCGGCGCGCTGATTGGCAGTCGCTCATTGACCATGGAAGAACTGCAAGGAACGCTGGCAGAACTGGACAAGTTGACGGACCAGCGCGTGGACCTGATGACGGTCATGGAGTCGCGCCTGTTTGACCAGAAAATCCGGAAATTGATGGTGCCCACCCAAGCTCCGGTGGCGGGCGGTGTGTTGGGTTCCTCCTTTGGCTGGCGAATTGACCCTTTTAACGGGCGCTCCGCACTTCACTCGGGTCTTGATTTTCCGGCTGAACATGGCACATCGATACTGGCAGCGGCCGGTGGCGTAGTCGTGACACAGGAATACCACGCCGCCTATGGAAACATGGTGGAAATCGATCATGGCAATGAGCTGGTGACGCGCTACGCCCATGCAGCCAAAGTGCTGGTAAAAAAGGGCGATCTGGTCAAGCGCGGGCAAAAGGTTGCCGAAGTGGGCAACACCGGGCGCTCCACCGGGCCGCATCTTCACTTCGAAGTGCTGGTGCAAGGCGTCTATCAAGATCCGCAAAAATTCCTGACCGCTGGACAGAAAATGCCCGCTGGCGCATTGACTGCTTCAGTCACTCAGCCTGCCTCCCAGCGGGCAGCTCAGGTGACGGCCTCAAAGTAAGCGCCACACGAGAGGTAAACTCAGAGGTTTGCGCGCTATTGAACTTCACTGTGGCGCCTACATCTCAGTTCGAATAAGTAAGGGATTTCGGCCACGTTGACTGCCCAAGGGGGCTGCAGCCCGGCCCTGCATGTATGGCTTCCAACTTCCTGACCCAAATCTTCGGCAGCCGCAATGACCGGCTGCTTAAAAGTTACCGTAAAACGGTGGAGCGCATCAACGCGCTGGAGCCGGAATATGAAAAGCTCGATGACGAGCAGCTGCGCGCCAAAACCCAGGCCTTCAAGGAACGTGTAGCCGCCGGAGAGGCCCTTGACGCGATTCTTCCCGAAGCTTTTGCTGTGGTGCGCGAGGGCAGCAAGCGGGTCATGAAGATGCGTCACTTCGACGTTCAATTGCTCGGTGGCATGTCTCTTCACAACGGCAAGATTTCCGAGATGGGAACCGGCGAGGGCAAGACGCTGACCGCCACGCTGCCTGTGTACCTCAATGCATTGACCGGCAAGGGCGTGCACGTGGTGACGGTCAATGACTACCTGGCCAGCCGGGATGCGCGCTGGATGGGAAAGCTCTACAACTTTCTTGGCTTGAGCGTGGGCATTAATCTGCCCAACATGCCTCGTGAAGAAAAGCAGGCCGCCTATCAGAGTGACATCACTTACGGCACTAACAACGAATTCGGCTTCGATTACCTGCGTGACAACATGGTCTACGAGGTCGCAGACCGCGTGCAGCGCGGCCTGAACTTTGCCATCGTGGACGAAGTTGATTCGATCTTGATCGATGAAGCCCGCACGCCGTTGATTATCAGCGGCCAGGCGGAAGACCACACCGAGATGTACATCTCGATGAACAAGGTCGTGCCCTTGCTGACCAAGCAGGAAGGCGAGGCTGACCCGCGAACCGGTGAAGGCGTGACCAAGCCTGGAGATTTCACGCTCGATGAAAAAAGCCAACAGGTGTTCCTGACCGAGCAAGGCCATGAGAATGCCGAGGGCATCCTGTTCAACCTCGGTCTGATTCCCGAGGGTGCCACGCTGTATGACCCGGCCAATATCACGCTGGTTCACCATTTGTATGCCGCACTGCGCGCCAATCATCTGTACCACCGCGACCAACATTACGTGGTTCAGGCCGGCGAAAACGGCAGCGAAATTGTGATCGTTGACGAGTTCACCGGCCGCCTGATGACGGGTCGCCGCTGGAGCGACGGATTGCACCAGGCGGTCGAGGCCAAGGAAGGCGTGCCGATCCAGGCAGAAAACCAGACGCTGGCATCGATCACCTTCCAGAATTATTTCCGGCTGTACGGCAAGCTGGCGGGTATGACGGGTACCGCCGATACCGAGGCCTATGAGTTCTCGGAAATCTACGGCCTGGAGACCACGGTCATTCCGCCCAACCGTCAGAGCAAACGCGAAGATCAGCTTGACCGCGTGTACAAGACCACCCGCGAGAAATATGAGGCGGCAATCAAGGATATTCGCGAGTGCTTCGATCGAGGTCAGCCGGTACTGGTCGGTACCACCTCGATTGAGAATTCGGAGATCATTGACGCCTTGTTGGTCAAAGAAGATCTGCCGCACCAGGTGCTCAATGCCAAGCAGCATGCACGCGAGGCTGATATCGTGGC
>JANMBW010000521.1:0-3952 GCA_031360565.1 Polaromonas sp. | reverse complement strand
CGCCGCAGCGATGCCGGCGGACAGTGGCTGCGCTGGCAATCGCCGACGCTGCGGACCTGGGCGGCATGGAACGATGCCTGGGGCAAGGCCACCGCATGGGGCCAAAATGCCAGCGCAGACGGTCGCGCACTGGAAGTGATGGTGGTTCCACTCGAAGACTGGCAGATTTTTTATTTCCGTTCTGACGCCTGGACCAATCCCCTGTCCAGCGACGGCATTATGCCTGCGCCCACTGCCACCGCCAGAGCCATGGCCAACCAGCCTGTGATGTCGCAGGCGGTGGTACCCGATGGCATCCGGCTGGTGCTGTCACTGCCAACGGGCCAAGCGGTCAGCGGCAAACTCACACTGGATTGGGTTCGGCCAACGCTAGGAGGCGGCAAATCATGAACAAGTCGCGGCCCAGCCAGATCGGCGCGGCACTGCTGGCGGCCATGCTGACCGTGACGCTGGTAGCGACGTTTGCGGCATCGGCGCTGTGGCGCCAGTTTCGTTCGGTAGAGGTTGAAGCCGCAGAGCGCAGCCGGGTGCAGTCAGGCTGGATTCTGACCGGGGCTCAGGACTGGGCGCGGCTGATTTTGCGTGAAGATGCCAAGGCCGGCGGCGCAGACTACCTGTCAGAGCCGTGGGCGGTGCCGCTCAGCGAAGCCAGACTGTCGAGTTTTCTGGCGGCGGGTCAGGATGCCGGCGAGACGGATCGCAATGCTTTTCTGTCTGGACAAATCAGCGACCTCCAGGCCCGACTCAATGTGGCCAATCTGGTCGAAGGCAACACCGTTTCCGAGTCGGGCCTGGCGAGCTTTACCCGACTGTTCGAACTGTTGGGCTTGCCTGCACAGGAGTTGACGACTCTGGCCAACCAGATGGTCATGGCGTCTCAATCGGCCAGTCCGCAAACTGCTCAGGGCGTGTTGCTGCCGCAGCATGTGGACCAGCTAATCTGGCTGGGCATTTCGCCTCAGGTGCTGGCCAAGTTACGACCGTTCATCACACTGTTGCCGCAGCGCACGCCGGTCAACATCAATACGGCCAGCGCCGAAGTGCTCCACGCGAGCACGCCGGGGCTGGAGCTGTCGAGCGCGCAAAAACTCGTGGCTGTCCGCGAACGCAGCCACTTTCGCACGGTCGGTGATGCGAGCCAGCAAGTGGCCGGTTCAGCGGGTCAGTTTGACACCAATCGTCATTCCGTCACCACCCGGTTTTTTGAAGTTCGCGGCCGTCTGCGCCTGGACCAGACGGTGGTGGAAGAACGCTCGATCATGCAGCGCGACGAAGCGACTGTACGCACACTCTGGCGCGATCGAAGCGTGGTCACCAACTTGCCGGTGCCAGCCAGTCCGCCTTCGTCCTGATATGCGCAGCCCCGCTTGCCGCGCCACCGCCCACCCTCGCGCGGACGTCAGACCGGACACGAAAGCGCATCATGCTCACCCTACAATGCGCGGAAGGTTGTCCTCATGCGCACTTTGATCGTCTGCCTCCCCTCCACTGCTCCCGGTTCCACGACCAGCTACGACTACAGCCTCACAGCAGATGGTCGCACGCTGCTGGACCACGGCAGTGTGCCGCCAGACCTGCTGCCGTCACCAGAACGGGGCAGCGAAGTGGTAGCGGTCGTCCCTGCCGGCCAGTTGTCGTGGCATTCGGTTGAATTGCCCCGTGGCATTGGCGCCGGCTCACCCCGATTGCGCGCGGTGCTTGAAAACCTGCTGGAAGAGCGCCTGCTGGATGACCCGGGCCTGCTTCATCTGGCGCTGGCGCCTGGCGCTGCCAGCAGCGGACCGGTCAGGGAAGCAGCGTGTGACCGGGTCTGGCTACGCAGCCACCTACAGGCACTGGAAGCTGCCCACTGCCCGGTCACCCGCATCGTTCCCGAATTTGAACCCGAAACCGGGCCGCTTCAATTGCATGTGATTGGCGAGCCCGATCTGCCACAGTTACTTGCCACGGGTGAAGCATTGGGCAGCGTGATGCGGCTGCCGCTGTCTGCTGCGGGATTGGCCTTGCTGCCCGCCATCGCCGATGACCAGGACATGCCGGTGCTGGCAGAGCCGGGGGTGGCCGCGCTGGCTGAACAGCTTTTGCAGCGCAAGGTGAGTTTGTTAACCCGTCCCCAGCGCTGGCTGGATGCCGCAGGTTCAACCTGGGATCTGGCGCAGCTTGATCTGGCCAGCTCAAGCCGCAGCCGCACTTTCAAGCGTTTGTCGGGTATCGGCCGCGAGTGGCTGCAATCACCGGTGTGGCGTCCGGCGAGGTGGGGCGTGGTGCTGCTGTTGGGCGCCAATCTGCTCGGACTCAATGCCTGGGCCTGGAAAGAGCAATCGGCACTGCAATCGGGGCGTGCCGCAGCCCAGGCCATGCTGACGCAAACTTTTCCGCAAATCAAGGTCGTGGTGGATGCGCCTTTGCAAATGGAGCGCGAGGTCGCAGCTTTGCGTCAGGCGACTGGCGCATCGTCGGGTCGCGACCTTGAGACCCTGCTCGCGGCAGTGGGCAGCGCCCTTCCGGCGGATCGAGCCGCAGGCGCGATTGAGTTTTCAGCTGGTGAAGCCCGCATCAGGGGCTTGAAGCTCAGTGCCCAGGAAGGTTCGGCATTGGCCATTCGGCTCAAGAGTCAGGGCTTTACGGCGCGGCTGGAGGGCGAGGTGCTGACCGTCAAGCAAGACAACGCAACCGAGGCTGCACCATGAACGTCGCCATTCCCGAGCCGCTGCTGGCGCGATGGCGCACCCTAGACGCGCGCGAGCAAACCTGGGTGCGCGGCGCGGGCGTTGTGCTGGGACTGGCGCTGGTTTGGTGGCTGTTCATCGGACCTCCGCTGGCGACGCTGCGCCAGGCAGAAGCCCAGCAGCGCAGCCTGGACAGCCAACTGCAAAAGATGCAAAGCCTGCAATCGCAGGCACAGGCGCTGCAGGCGCAACCGAAAATTACCCAGGACGATGCCTTGCGCGCACTCGAAGCATCGGTCAAGCAGCGTCTGGGCGGGTCTGCCCAATTAAATGTTGTCGGCGACCGTGCCACCGTCATTTTGCGCAACACGCCAGCCGATGCCCTTGCCCAATGGCTGGCGCAGGCACGGGTGAACGCGCGCGCAGTGCCCAGTGAAGCGCGTCTGACGCGCAGCGTGACCGCGACGCCAGCTGTCTCGACGCCCACGACGGTGACTACGCCCACGGCCGGCAGGCTGGCCACTCCTCAATCAAATGTCGCCGCCGGCGGAGTAGCGTGGGACGGCACGCTGGTGCTGAGCCTGCCCACCCGCTAGACCGGCCCGACCTGGCTCAGGCGCTCACCTTGATGACCCTTTCTCGCTCACCTTTGCCAGGGCTTGCCCCGTGCTGAATGCCCGCCATTCGACACCGGTGCCACCCTGGTCCTGGGCGGTACTCGGTGGCCTCTTCGGGCTGATGCTGACCCTGCTGTGCTTCGCGCCGGCGAGCTGGCTGGCCGCGCTGGTCAGCCAGGCAAGCTCCGGGCAGATGCAGTGGCTCAATGCCAGGGGAACGGTCTGGACCGGTTCGGCCCGGCTGTTGCTGTCGGGCGGCGTCGGCAGCCGTGACAGTGCCACCTTGCCGGGCCATATTCACTGGCGGCTGCGCCCGGGGTGGCTGGCCCTGAATCTTCAACTGGCAGCCGACTGCTGCACGCAGGCGCCGTTGCAAGCCCGGGTGTCTACCGACTGGGGCAAAACCCAGTTACAGGTCAATGACGGCGTCTCGCAATGGCCTGCTGCATTGCTGGCAGGCCTGGGCACACCCTGGAACACGGTACAGGCTACCGGCGATTTGCAGCTCCAAACCCAGGGGCTGTCCATCAGCTGGTTTGACAATCGCCTGACTGTTTTAGGACGTGCCGAACTGACGGCGCTGGGTCTGTCATCCCGACTGTCCACGCTCAAACCGATGGGGAGCTATCGCCTGGCACTGAATGGAGGCAGCGTGCCGACCGTGGC
>JANMBW010000357.1:0-9680 GCA_031360565.1 Polaromonas sp. | reverse complement strand
GCAAACCGACCGGCTCATCAAGACAGTTCCTGAAGTAGAAAGCGTGTTCGGCAAAGCGGGCCGTGCCGATAGTGCAACCGACCCAGCCCCGCTGGAAATGTTCGAAACGACCATCCGCTTCAAGCCGAAGAACACGTGGCGTAGCGGCATGACCCAGGCGAAGCTGATTGACGAGCTGGACCGCACAGTCAAAGTCCCTGGCCTGGCCAATTTCTGGATACCACCGATCCGCAACCGCATCGATATGCTGGCCACCGGCATCAAAAGCCCAGTCGGTGTAAAGGTGGCCGGTACCGATTTGAAAGAAATCGACCGCATCACCGGGGAGATTGAGCGGGCGGTTAAAAACGTGCCCGGCGTCAGCAGTGCGCTGGCCGAGCGGCTGACGGGTGGGCGCTACATCGACATCACCATCAACCGCGACGCCGCCGCGCGCTTTGGACTGAACATCGCCGACGTGCAGTCGGTAGTGGCCAGCGCCATTGGCGGAGAGAACGTGGGGGAAACCGTCGAGGGCCTGCAACGCTTTCCCATCAATGTGCGTTATCCGCGGGAAGTACGCGATTCGCTCGACAAATTGCGCCAGCTGCCTTTTGTGACTGAGCGAGGCGCACGAGCGCTGCTGGGCGACGTGGCCGACATCACCATTAGCGACGGACCGCCCATGCTACGCAGCGAAAACGCGCGCCTGTCAGGCTGGGTCTATGTCGACATTCGCGGGCGCGACCTGAAGTCGGCCGTGCGGGACATGCAGCAGGCGGTGAATCAACAGGTCAAGCTCGCCCCTGGCTACGCCGTCTCATGGTCTGGCCAGTTTGAGTACCTGGAACGTGCCACCGCCAAGCTCAAGGTGGTGGTGCCCGCCACGCTGCTGATCATTTTTGTGTTGCTCTACCTGACCTTCAAACGCTTTGACGAGGCCCTGCTGATCATGCTGGCCATGCCGTTTTCGTTGATTGGCGGATTCTGGCTGCTTTACGCGCTCGGGCACAACCTGTCGATTGCCAGCGCGATTGGCTTCATCGCGCTGGCCGGGGTGACTGCCGAGTTCGGTGTCATCATGGTCTTGTATCTGAAGCAGGCCTGGGAAGCCAAAGAAAAAGAAGACCAACTGGCAGGCGAGCCCGATGCCGACAGCCACAATTTGGGGCTGCTCGACGCCATCCGGGAAGGCGCGGTGCTGCGGGTGCGCCCCAAGGCCATGACGGTGGCCGTCATTCTGGCGGGCCTGCTTCCCATTTTGTGGTCCAGTGGCACCGGCAGTGAGGTCATGCAGCGCATCGCCGCGCCCATGGTCGGCGGAATGGTCACCGCTCCGCTGCTGTCCATGCTGGTGATTCCGGCGGCGTATTGGCTGATGCGGCGGCGAGCCCCGCTTCGAGGCTGATTTGGTATGCTATTTATTTAATAGCACTAGGTTCAATGAATACCTTGGCTAGATGCACTTTTTAACCTCAAGGTTCGCCTGATTGCAGAGCCACAGGCGGCACGTGCTATGGTCTTGACACCATGACCAAAACCATACGCTACACCTTGCTGTCATTGCGCGATCTGGCGGTTTCTGTCGGTCCGTTTATTTTGCTTGCCGTCACGCTGCTGGCACTGGCTTATGGGTGGCTGAATCCGAACCCGCCACGGCGCGTGACACTGGCGACCGGACCAGCCCAGAGCGCCTACGAAGAATTTGGCAATCGCTATGTCAAGGCCCTGAAAGCCGAAGGCATTGAAGTGGTGCTGCTGCCCTCGGAGGGTTCAGCCGACAACCTGCAGCTGCTGCGCGATGGCAAGGCAGACCTTGGCTTTGTGCAGGGCGGTACCACCACCTACACCGACGCAGACCAGAACCAGCTTGAATCGCTGGGAAGTTTGTTTGTCGAGCCCCTGTGGCTGTTTTACAGGGAAGATTCGGCACGCCGGGTGACTGCCAGCGCCACGCTCTCTGCCTTAAATCAACTGGAGGGACTGCGCGTCAACACCGGAACGCCAGGCAGCGGCGTACCCAGCCTGATGGGCAAGTTGCTGGAAAGTAACCGCATCGATCCGGCCGCGCTGAAGATCTCGACCCTGGCACAAACGCCGGCCACCGTCGCATTTTTGGCGGGTGAGCTGGATGCCATGGTGTTTGCATCGGCTCCCGAGTCACTGATGGTGCAAATGCTGCTGCAAACACCCGGTGTCAAGCTGATGAACTTCAACCAGAGCGAAGCCTACTCCCGGCGGTTCGCTTTTTTAAGCGCGACACGTCTGCCGCGCGGCGTGGTGGATCTGGCTGGCAACATTCCGCCTGAAGATGTGCGCCTGGTCGCCCCAACGACAGCACTCATTGCCCGGAAAGCCACCCATCCTGCGCTGCTGCAATTGTTTGCCCAAACGGGCAACCAGATTCATGGCGCAGCGGGCTGGTTCAAGCGTGCCCGCGAATATCCCAATATTGAAAACAATGAGCTGCCGATAGCCAAGGAAGCGGAACGGGCCATCAAAAATGGCACCCCCTTGTTGCAGCGCTACTTGAATTTCTGGGTTGCGAATTTGATCGAGCGCATGTGGCTGGTGATGGGCATCATCATTGCCGTGCTGCTGCCGCTGTCACGCATCGTGCCCCCGCTGTACGCCTTCAGGGTTCGGTCGCGCATTTTCAGGTGGTACGGGCAACTGCGCAACATCGAGATCAGGATCAGCACCGAGGACAACCACACCCTGTTGCAGGAGCTCAACCAGCTTGAAATGCGGGCTGAGCGGGTGACTGTCCCGCTGTCTTACACCGACGAGCTGTACGCCCTGCGCAGCAATATCAATCTGGTCAGAACCAAGCTGCTTCGCGGTTCGAGCGTGCCGAGCGGTGTTTGAGATGGTGTTTACATCCTTGCACAGATAGCGCACAGTTAGGAACCCAAGCAGGAAAACTATGGAGACATTCGCAGTAGGCTGCGGCGCTGGATTTTCTGGCGACCGCGTGGACGTGGCGGCACCCGTGGTTCGCACACTGATCGCGCGCGGCGGTCCGGCGGCGCTGATTTTTGAGAATCTGGCTGAGCGAACGCTTGCCACCCAGCAACTGACCAAACGCGCCCATCCCGAACTGGGCTATGAGCCCCTTCTAGAGCTGGAACTGCGCCCGGTACTGGCCGACTGCCTGGCCCACGGTATCGTGATTGTCAGCAACTTTGGCGCTGCCAATCCGGAAGGCGCAGCGCAATTGATACACCGGCTGGCGCGCGAGTTGGGCCTGGCCGCGCCGCGCATCGCAGTGGTGAAGGGCGATGACTTGTCTGACGCAGCCGGCCAAGCGATCGTGCGAGACTATCTGAAAGCCAGCTTTGACGAATCACGTTTTGTTTGCGCCAACGTCTACCAGGGCGCTTTTGAAATTGCCGATGCCATCCGGGCCGGCGCGCAGATTGTGGTCACCGGAAGAGTCGCCGACCCTTCACTCACCCTGGGCCCCGCCATCGCGCACTTTGGCTGGCGACCCGATCAGTGGGACGCATTGGCCGGTGCCACCATGGCCGGACACCTGCTGGAATGCGGCGCCCAGGTCAGTGGCGGCTATTTTGCTGATCCCGGTATGAAAGACGTTCCCGGCCTCGACAATGTCGGTTTCCCGATTACCGAGATTGCGGCAGATGGCAGCTGCATCGTCAGCAAAGCCGATCGCACTGGCGGCCTCGTCGATGAACGCACCGTGAAGGAGCAGTTGCTGTATGAAGTGCACGACCCTGCTGCCTACATCACGCCAGATGTGGTAGCCGACATCACCGAGGCAACGGTGACGCAGCTCGGGCCCGACCGGGTGCGCCTGTCGGGGGTTCGCGGTCATCCCAGGACGGGTACCCTCAAAGCCAACGTGTTTTTTGACGGAGGCTGGTTTGGCGAGGGCGAAATTTCCTATGCCGGACCCAACGCTGAAGCCCGCGCGCGCCTGGCCATGGAGGTGATGCAAAAACGCATGGGCCCGCAGTTGCCGCTGCGCTTTGACCTGATTGGCGTCAGCAGCATTTTGGGTGACGATGCCAACCGCATGCTGGCAGCGAGGTCGGTGAGTCAGTCTATCGATATCCGGCTGCGAGTAGCCGGGCAACACCTGGACATCACGGTGATTGACCGCCTGTTGCGCGAGCTGACCGCGCTGTGGACCGGGGGTCCCGCTGGCGGAGGTGGCGTACGCGTAGCCAAACGCCAGCGCTTGTCCACCCAGTCATGCCTGATCGCTCGCGAGCGGGTACCGGCATCGTTTTCATTCGCGCTGGCCTGAACACTCAACGGGATGATCAAGCCATGACAGAGACTCAAACCCGTCAGCTCTACCAGCTGGCGCATGCGCGCACCGGTGACAAGGGCAACAAGGTCAATATCAGCGTGATCGCCTACCGCGCGCAGGACTATGACCTACTGGTCGCGCAGGTCACCGAAGCGCGCGTGGCCCAGCATTTCGCACACCGGCAGCCGAGCCGGGTTGTGCGTTATCTGCTGCCCAAGCTGAGCGCGATGAATTTTGTACTGGACGATGTACTGGACGGTGGGGTCAATGATTCCCTCAACCTGGACATGCATGGCAAAGCACTGTCCTTTCATTTGCTCACACTGGCCATCCCCTAGCCGCTTACTTTTTGCGACCCGACACCTTGCAGGAGACACCATGAAAATATTTGAGCTAATGAGGGCACTGGGCGTGTCGCTCGGGCTGGTTTTGGCCACCGGCGCGGGACTGGCCCAGAGCTACCCAGCCAAACCGGTACGCCTGGTGGTCCCTTTCCCGTCAGGATCCGCCACCGATCTGGCGGCGCGCGTGGTCGGGCAGCAACTCGGAACAGCGCTGGGTCAACCTTTTGTGGTCGACAACAAACCGGGGGCAGGAGGCTCCATCGCGGCGATGGAAGTGATACGCGCTGCGCCAGACGGCTACACCTTGCTGTTTTCGTCCAATTCAGCCATCTCGTCGAACGTGGCTTTGCTCAAAAAAATTCCCTACGATCCCAACAAGGATTTCTCACCCGTCACAGGCATAGGAGAAACCATGCTGGTGCTCTTGGTCAAACCTGGATTCCCGGCAAAAAACCTGCAGGAGTTCGTGGCACACATCAAGCAGCGCCCCGGAAAAGTGAGCGCCGGATACGGCTCATCAAGCTCCCAGGTCAGCATTGCCATGTTGAACAAACTGGCGGGGGCGGATTCGCTGGCCGTCCCTTATAAAGGCATTCCACTGGCTGTCAACGATGTGCTGGGCGGCACGCTTGACTACACCTTCGCCGACATTGGCAATGCATTGGCCCAGACCAAAGGCGGCGCCCTGCGTGCCCTCGGCGTCACCTCCACCAAACGCAATGCCCTGGCACCTGACTGGCCCGCCATCAGCGAGGTGTTGCCGGGCTTTGACATCACGGCCTGGTTTGCCATGGTCGGCCCGGCCGGACTGCCCAAAGAGGTGGTCGACAAACTCGATGGCGCAACCGAGTTGGCCTTGAAGCAGCCCGATCTGAAAGCCAAACTGGCCACGATTGGCATCTCGCCCATGCCAATGCCGCCGGATCAACTCAAGACCTTTATTGGCACTGAAATCGTCAAATGGACGCGCATCGTCAAGGATGCCAACATCCAGCCCGAGTAAAAGCCATGGGCGATATCAAAAAAGTGATGCTGGTGACCGGTGCCAGCCGCGGCATTGGTGCAGAGATCGCGCTACTGGCCGGAAGGTCCGGGTATCGCGTTGGCGTGAACTACCTGCACAGCCACGCGGCGGCACAGCAAGTGGTCAAACAAATCGAGGACGACGGCGGTGAAGCGGTTGCCATTCAAGCCGATGTGAGCCAACTTGACGAGGTGGTGCGTCTTTTCAGCGAACTCGATGCCGCCTTTGGCAGACTCGACGTGCTGGTCAACAACGCCGGCATACTGGCCAATTTCCGGGTGGATGCAGTCGACGCGCAGAACCTGGCCAATCTCTTTAGCGCCAATGTGTTCAGCACCTACTTCTGTGCGCGCGAAGCTATCCGGCGCATGTCGACCGCACACGGTGGCAAGGGTGGCGTGATCGTCAATATGTCATCAGTCGCTTCACGGTTGGGGGGCCTGGGCGGCGGCTCGGCCTATGCGGCATCCAAAGGCGCCATCGACGCATTCAATCTGGCCCTTGCGAAAGAGGTCGGCGCCGAGGGCATACGCGTCAATGCCATCCGGCCCGGCTTGATTGCGACCGACATCCATGAAGCCCATGGTGGCCTGGCCAAAATGCAGGAGCTGGCGAAAACGGCTGTGCCCTTGGGTCGCTCGGGGTCTGCAGCCGAGGTGGCGCAAGTGGCCCTGTGGCTGGCGTCAGACGCGTCGTCTTATGTGCATGGCAGCATCGTCGATGTGGCCGGTGGCCGTTGAGTTCGCCGCGCGCGCCAGTTCACAAGCCCAGTGATTTCCAGCCGGCGTGTCCGAGCTTTTCCAGCGTAGCAATATTCGTTTCAAATATTGCCTCGGCGTCCGGAAACACGTCGACCGCCCGTTCCACACTTGCTTCGCGCAGCAAATGCAGCATCGCAAACGGCGCGCGGTTGGTGTAGTTGCTGATCGCATCGGGCTCGGTGCCGTCAAACTGAAAACGCGGGTGAAAGCTCGCCAGTTGCACCACACCCTCCAACCCATGTTCATCGACGACACCTTCAGCAACTTCAAGAAAATCATTGAAGTCCAGGAAGTCATCGAACAGCGTGGGATGAATCAGCAAGGTGGTGTCGATTTCTTCAGCTGGCGTGGCCACCAAAAGATCCAGCTCACGGTCAAGCTCTTCCAGCAAGTCATCCGCATGGCGCGCCTTGCTCACAACCAGCCGAACCTGATTCTTGACATAGACCGCTTTGGCAAACGGACACAGGTTCAGCCCGATCACAGCTTTTTCGAGCCAGTGCCGGGTTGACTCAAGAACCTGCGCCTCGCTCAAGCCCATCCCCAATGCAAGCAGGGGCCGCGGAACCGGCTTCGCCGGGCCGCAGGCGCAGCGGCCCCCTCGGGGGGCAGGAAGCGACACGTAGTGCGCGACCGTGGGGGCATTATTTCAACGCCTTGAAGCGCATGCGCTTGGGCTTGGCGCCCTCTTCGCCGAGGCGCTTCTTCTTGTCGGCTTCGTACTCCTGGTAGTTGCCGTCAAAAAAGGTCCACTGGCTGTCGCCTTCGGCCGCCAGGATGTGGGTGGCGATGCGGTCAAGAAACCAGCGGTCGTGGCTGATGACCATGATGGAGCCGGCAAATTCGAGCAGCGCGTCTTCGAGGGCGCGCAGGGTTTCCACGTCCAGGTCGTTGGACGGTTCATCGAGCATCAGCACATTGCCACCGGCAATCAGGGTTTTGGCCAGGTGCAGGCGTCCGCGCTCACCGCCCGACAGCGTGCCCACGCGCTTTTGCTGGTCGGCGCCGTTGAAGTTGAAGCGGCCGGCGTAGGCGCGGCTGGGCATCTGGAACTTGCCGACGTTCAGCATATCGAGACCGCCCGAGATGTCTTCCCAGACGGTTTTTTCGTTGGCCAGGTCGTCGCGATTCTGGTCCACAAACGCCATCCTGGCGGTGGAACCAATCACCACCTCACCGCTGTCCGGTTTTTCCTTGCCGGCAATCAGCTTGAACAGGGTGGACTTGCCGGCGCCGTTGGGGCCGATGATGCCGACGATGGCGCCGGCCGGAATGCTAAAGCTCAGGTTGTCGATCAGCAGGCGGTCGCCAAACGATTTGCTGACGTTCTTGAACTCGATCACCTGGCTGCCCAGGCGCTCGGCCACCGGAATGAAAATCTCGTTGGTCTCCACGCGCTTCTGGTATTCAAAATCGCTCAGCTCTTCGAAGCGCGCGATCCGCGATTTGCTCTTGGCCTGGCGCGCCTTGGGGTTCTGGCGAATCCATTCCAGCTCTTTCTTCAAGGCTTTGGAGCGGGCTTCCTCGCCCTTTTGCTCGGCCAGCAGGCGCTCGCCTTTTTGTTCCAGCCAGGTGCTGTAGTTGCCCTTCCAGGGGATGCCCTGGCCGCGGTCCAGTTCCAGAATCCATTCGGCGGCGTTGTCAAGGAAATAGCGGTCGTGGGTAATGGCCACGACGGTGCCGGGAAAGCGCTGCAAAAACTGCTCCAGCCAGTCGACCGATTCCGCGTCCAGGTGGTTGGTAGGCTCGTCGAGCAGCAGCATGTCGGGTTTGGACAGCAACAGGCTGCACAGGGCCACGCGGCGCTTCTCGCCACCCGACAACACGCCGACCTGCGCATCCCAGGGCGGCAGGCGCAGCGCGTCGGCGGCGATCTCCAGCTGGTGCTCGGAATCCGTGCCAGAGGTCGCGATGATGGCTTCGAGACGGGCCTGCTCGGCGGCCAGCGCGTCAAAGTCGGCATCCGGCTCGCCGTAGGCGGTGTACACCGCTTCGAGTTGGGCCTTGGCGGCAAATGCCGCGCCCATGCCGGCCTCGACACTTTCGCGCACGGTGTGGCCGGGGTCAAGCCTGGGTTCCTGCGGCAGATAGCCAATGTTCAGGCCCGGCATGGGCGTGGCTTCGCCCTCGATTTCCTTGTCGAGCCCGGCCATGATCTTGAGCAGGGTGGACTTGCCGGAGCCGTTGACACCCAGCACGCCGATCTTGGCGCCGGGGAAAAAACTGAGCGACACGTCCTTGAGAATTTGACGCTTGGGCGGCACGATTTTGCCGACCCGGTTCATGGTGAAAACGTATTGAGCCATCTGGATTAACTTCTAAAAAGGGATAAGAAAAACGGAAACTGGCGCCGCTCATCAGCGGGGTATTTTTGGCGGCCATGGCAGGATTATCGTTCCGTGCGACAATACGCGGGTTGCTGGCTCCAGTTGCCTTCAACATTTGGGCACATCTCGGGTAGTACGTTCTGTAGTTACTTACGATGTTTTTTAGCCCGACTTCTGATCCCATCTGCCTTTGACTGGCGGGACGCTTCGCAAAAAAGCTCCCAACAGGCCGATCTTTAGCGCCCCAGCGGCGCAACACCATGACCTTTGAAAATCTGAATTTGGCCCCGGCCATTCTTAAAGCCGTGCTTGAGCAGGGCTATGACACCCCCACGCCGATCCAGGCGCAAGCCATTCCTGCCGTGCTGGCAGGCGGCGATCTGCTGGGCGGCGCCCAGACCGGCACCGGCAAAACCGCCGCTTTTGTGCTGCCCATGCTGCAGCGCCTGAGCACCGAGCCGCGCCTGACGAATCGCCGCGGCGTCAATGCTGTGCGCGCCCTCATCATGACGCCGACGCGCGAACTCGCCGCGCAGGTGGAAGAAAGCGTGCGCACCTACGGCAAATACCTGGACCTGACCTCGATGGTGATGTTTGGCGGTGTCGGCATGGGCGCGCAAATTGAAAAACTGCGCCGCGGCGTCGACATTCTGGTGGCCACGCCCGGCCGCCTGCTTGACCACGCCGGCCAGGGCACACTGGACCTGGGCCAGGTGCAGATTCTGGTGCTCGACGAAGCCGACCGCATGCTGGACATGGGTTTCATCCACGACATTAAAAAAGTGCTGGCGCTGGTGCCCAGGCAGAAGCAGTCGCTGCTGTTCAGCGCCACCATCACCCACGAGATTAGCCAACAGGCCAACGGTTTGCTCAATAACCCCGAATCGATCCACGTCACGCCCCCCAACACCACCGTGCAACGCAACACGCACACCATTCACCCCGTCAGCCGGAGCAAGAAAAAAG
>JANMBW010000355.1:0-3256 GCA_031360565.1 Polaromonas sp. | reverse complement strand
CACGCTGGACGCATCCAATCTGCTCAAACCTGCACTCAGTTCGGGCCAACTCAAGTGTATTGGCGCCACCACCTTCACGGAGTACCGCGGTATTTTCGAAAAAGACGCGGCCCTATCGCGGCGTTTCCAGAAGATTGACGTGGTCGAACCGACCGTGCAGGAGACGGTGGACATCCTCAAAGGCCTGAAGTCCCGCTTTGAAGAGCATCACAGCGTGAAATATGCGCTGGCGGCCCTGCAAGCGGCAGCCGAATTGAGTGCCAAATACATCAATGACCGACATCTGCCTGACAAGGCCATTGACGTGATTGACGAAGCCGGTGCGGCGCAACGCATCTTGCCGGCTTCCAAGCGCAAGAAGATCATCACTAAAACCGAGGTCGAGGAAATCGTTGCCAAGATTGCGCGCATCCCTCCCGCCAACGTGTCCAATGACGATCGCGGCAAGCTCAAAACGCTGGAACGCGATTTGAAAAGCGTGGTGTTCGGTCAGGACAAAGCGCTTGATGTATTGGCCTCCAGCGTCAAAATGGCACGCTCCGGGCTCGGCAAGGATGACAAACCAATTGGCTCCTTCCTGTTCTCTGGCCCAACCGGTGTCGGTAAAACCGAAGCGGCCAAGCAACTGGCCTACATCATGGGCATCGAGCTGATCCGCTTTGACATGTCGGAGTACATGGAGCGCCATGCGGTCAGCCGCCTGATCGGCGCGCCGCCGGGCTATGTTGGTTTTGACCAGGGCGGCCTGCTGACCGAGGCCGTCACCAAGAAGCCGCATTGTGTGTTGCTGCTCGACGAAATCGAGAAGGCGCATCCGGACATCTTCAACGTGCTGCTGCAGGTGATGGATCACGGAACGCTGACGGATAACAACGGGCGCAAGGCTGATTTCCGTAACGTCATCATCGTCATGACGACGAATGCCGGTGCCGAGACCATGAACAAAGCAACCATCGGCTTTACCAACCCGCGCGAAGCCGGTGACGAGATGGCCGATATCAAACGCCTGTTCACTCCGGAGTTCCGTAACCGGCTCGACGCGGTGGTGAGCTTCAAGGCGCTTGACGAGACCGTGATTTTGCGTGTGGTGGACAAATTTCTGCTTCAACTCGAAACCCAACTGGCAGAGAAAAAAGTTGAAGTCACCTTTACCGACAAGCTGCGCAAATACTTGGGCAAGAAAGGTTTTGATCCGCTGATGGGCGCAAGGCCGATGCAGCGCCTGATTCAGGACACGATCCGCCGGGCACTGGCGGATGAGCTGCTGTTTGGCCGCTTGATGGAAGGAGGCCGCCTGGCGGTAGATATGAAGGTCACCACAGATGAGAAGGGCGTGGAGACTGGCGAAGTCGAACTCGACATTCAGCCGCTGCCCAAGAAAGAAGGCAAAGCCAGGCCCGAGGCAGAGGCTGCAGAAACCAACTGATCCTCGGTATTCCGCCAACTCCCAAAAAGGCCGGTAGCATCTCGCTACTGGCCTTTTTTGATTGCTATAATTAAAATAGCATAAACTGCACGAATTGACTGGGCTACAGGCCTCTTTCATATATAAATAGCAAGATTATTGGTACATGGCTGCACACACGTTTCTCTGGCATGACTACGAAACCTTCGGCGTGAACCCCCGCCGTGACCGGCCCAGTCAGTTTGCCGGCATTCGTACCGATGCTGAGCTGAACGAAATTGGCGAGCCGGTGATGATGTATTGCCAGCCTGCCAACGACTTCCTGCCCGACCCCGCGTCTTGCCTGATCACGGGCATCACGCCTCAGGTCTGCCTTGAGCGGGGACTACCCGAACACGCCTTCGCGGCGCAGGTTGAAGCCCTGCTGGCGCAGCCCGGCACCATAGGCGTGGGCTACAACAGCATTCGATTTGATGACGAGGTCACGCGTTTCATGTTCTGGCGCAGCCTCATTGACCCGTATGCAAGGGAGTGGCAAAACGACTGTGGTCGCTGGGACTTGCTTGACGTGGTGCGTATGGCCTATGCGTTGCGGCCAGAAGGGATTGTCTGGCCGCGCAGGCGTGATGAGCGCCAGCCTAATGACCCTGAGGCTACGCGGCCCAGCTTCAAGCTGGAAGATCTGGCGCGCGCCAATGGCTTGCTACATGAGGCCGCGCACGATGCCCTGTCAGACGTGCGCGCCACCATCGCTTTGGCGCGGCTGATTCGTACGGCCCAACCCAAGCTGTTCGATTTTTGCTTGAGCCTTCACAAAAAAGACCGGGTTGCGGCGGAGCTGGGTTTGCCGACCAGTCCACAACATGCCCAGCCTTTTTTGCATGTTTCGGGTATGTTCCCGCCTGAGCGCGGTTGCATGGCGGTGATGTGGCCCCTGGCGACCCACCCGAATAACAAAAATGAAATCCTCGCCTGGGACCTGGCGCACGACCCGAGCGAATTGGCCCTACTGGACGTCGCCACCTTGCGCCAGCGCCTGTTCAGCAAGACAGCTGATTTACCGGAAGGGGTGCAACGATTGCCGCTCAAATCGGTGCATCTGAACAAGTCGCCCATGGTCGTGCGCAAGCTGCAAACGCTGAGCCCGGAGATGGCGGTCAGATGGGGCGTGGATGTGGCAGCTGCGCTGGTTAACGCAGAAAAAGCTGCGACCCTGCCAGACTTGAGCGCCGTGTGGCCTGAGGTGTTTTCGCGCCCCCAGGGTGACACACCTGATGTGGATGAAGACCTCTACGGAGGCTTCATCAACAACGCTGACCGCAAGCGTCTCAATCAGTTGCGAGCGCTTCCGCCTGCGGAACTTGCACATGCAAGAGTTGGTTTTGATGACGACAGACTGGAAGAGCTCTTTTTCAGGTACCGTGCCCGTAATTTTCCGGACACGCTGGCGCCGCAAGAATCAGAGCGCTGGGAAGCACATCGTGGCGCGCGCCTGTTAGAAGGCGAGGGCGGCGTGCGCAATGTGGATACGCTCTTTGCCGAAATTGATGGGTTGTCGGAGTCGGCGGATGCGCGGGGGCAGGCAGTTCTCGGGGCATTGCTCGAGTATGTGGAGCTGATCACACCCGAGGTTTAGCGGCGCGGCGCGGATCCGCCGTGACGTCAGTAACCTTCTGATGACGCGCTGGGCGTCTGCGTCACCGGCCCGTTGACGCCAATCAGGCGCCACAGGTTGCGGTAGCCATCGCCATATTTGTCGCCTGGCTCCTGGTCTTCTGGCCAGTAATACAGGGGTTTGCCCTTGAAGGCCCATTGCGCCTTGCCGTCATCCCGGGTGATGATCTGGAAATC
>JANMBW010000472.1:0-9223 GCA_031360565.1 Polaromonas sp. | reverse complement strand
TCACCCCTTTGCCGTCCACCGTCTGCATGAAGTCGCTGATGTTGAGCATCGGCTCGCCAAAAAACTTGTCGCCGCCCTGGGATTCGATCTGCAGCAGGCCGCGCTGGATGGCTCCCACGCTGGCGGCCGACACATTGCCGTACTGGGTGGTGAATTCGCTGCTGTTGTCGCCCACGTACTGCAGCATGGTCCGCAGATCTTTGAGGTCCAGCAGCAGCATGCCGTTGTCATCGGCAATTTTGAAAACCAGGTTCAGCACCCCAGCCTGGGTTTCGTTCAGATTGAGCATGCGTCCCAGCAGCAGCGGGCCCATGTCGGAAATGGTGGCACGCACCGGGTGGCCCTGCTCGCCAAACACGTCCCACACTGTGGCGGGGCAGGCTGCCGCCTCAGGAATGTCGATGCCGCGCTCTTTCAAGATACCGGCCAATTTGTCGCCGATGCTTCCGGCCTGGCTGATACCCGTCAGGTCGCCTTTGACGTCGGCCATGAACACCGGCACGCCGATGCGGGAGAAAGATTCTGCCAGTTTTTGCAAGGTCACCGTCTTGCCGGTGCCGGTCGCGCCTGTGATCAAGCCATGGCGATTGGCCAACGCGGGCAGCAGCTCGCAGGTGGTGTGGGCGTTCTTGGCGATCAATAGTGGCTCGGCCATGCGGGTGTCCTGAAGTGAAAAAGTAAAATACGGTGCATAGGTTAAATCAATTCATCCGATACTGAGGGGATTCCCGTGGCAGGTCATAGTAAATGGGCGAATATTCAGCACCGCAAGGGTCGGCAGGATGAAAAGCGCCAGCGTATCTGGACCCGTGTCATGCGCGAAATCATGGTGGCGGCGCGCATGGGCGGTGGTGACTTGCAGACTAACCCGCGCTTGCGCCTGGCAGTCGACAAGGCCAAGGCGGCCAATATGCCGAACGAAAACGTCAAATACGGCATCGCCAAGGCTACGGGTAACCTGGAGGGCGTGCACTACGAGGAGGTGCGCTATGAGGGCTATGGCATCGGTGGCGCGGCCATCATCGTGGACTGCATGACTGATAACAAGGTGCGTACCGTAGCAGAGGTCCGGCACGCCTTTTCCAAGCACGGCGGCCACATGGGCACCGAAGGCTCGGTGGCGTTTCAGTTCAAGCATTGTGGCCAGCTCATTTTTGCCCCCGGTACCAGCGAAGACAAGGTGATGGAAGTCGCACTCGAGGCCGGCGCAGACGATGTGATCGCCCATGAAGATGGGGCCATTGAGGTTCTGACGCCTTACACCGCTTTTGAGGCGATCAAGAACGCGTTGGAGACGGCCGGCCTCAAGGCCGAGCTTGCCGAAGTCACCATGCGCGCTGACAACACGATAGACATGGAAGGCAGCGACGCGGCACGCATGCAAAAGCTGCTCGATGTGCTGGAAGACCTTGACGACACGCAGGACGTGTTTCACAACGCTGCACTTGCAGAATGAAAGTCGCTGAATGAAAGTATTGGTTGTAGGCGGTGGTGGCCGGGAACACGCGCTGGCCTGGAAGCTGGCCCAGTCGCCCAAGGTACAGGCGGTGTATGTCGCACCCGGCAACGGCGGAACCGCGCTGGACCCCCGGCTTGAGAACGTCAACATCACGAATGTGCAGGAATTGTGTGCCTGGGCTGCTACTGAAAAGATAGCGCTGACGGTGGTGGGGCCTGAGCAACCTTTGGCTGTCGGTATCGTTGACAGCTTTCGGGCGCAGGGTCTGCGGGTGTTTGGCCCGACCCAGGCCGCCGCGCAGCTGGAAAGCTCCAAGGCGTTTTCAAAAGCCTTCATGAAGCGTCATGGCATTCCAACCGCTGAGTACGAAACCTTTACCGATGCCGTGGCTGCGCATGCCTATGTCGATGAAAAAGGCGCGCCGATTGTGATCAAGGCCGATGGTCTGGCGGCAGGCAAGGGTGTGGTGGTGGCGATGAGCTTGCACGAGGCTCATGAGGCGATTGAATTCATGCTGGCGCCCGACCCCAGCTTCAATCCGCTGGGTGTCACGCACAACGCCGGCGGCGCGCGGGTGGTCATCGAAGAGTTTTTGCAAGGCGAAGAAGCCAGCTTTATCGTCATGTGCGACGGTAAAAACGTCGCGGTGATGGCCACCAGCCAGGACCACAAACGCCTGCTGGATGGTGACCAGGGGCCCAATACAGGCGGCATGGGAGCGTATTCTCCAGCGCCGGTGGTGACCCCCGACGTGCACGCCCGCACGATGCGCGAAATCATCATGCCGACTATCAAGGGAATGGAAAAAGACGGAATAGTCTTTACCGGCTTTTTGTATGCGGGCCTCATGATTGATTCGCAGGGCAAGCCCAAAACCCTTGAATTCAATTGCCGTATGGGCGACCCGGAAACCCAGCCCATCATGATGCGGCTCAAAACCGATTTGTATGAGGTGATGATGGCGGCCACCTCGGGAACGCTTGACAAGGTGGAACTCGAATGGGATCGGCGGCCCGCGCTGGGCGTCGTGATGGCTGCGCATGGCTACCCCTTGAGCCCGCGCAAGGGCGATGTCATTCATGGCTTGCCGCGTCACAGTCATGACGCCGCAGACGATGTGATGGTCTTCCATGCCGGGACGCAACAAGATGGCGACGACACCGTCACGTCGGGCGGCCGCGTGCTGTGCGTCACGGCACTTGGCAGCACTGTCAAGGCCGCCCAGCAGCGTGCCTACGAAGTGGCCCAAGGCATTGCATTTGCCGGTGCGCAGCTGCGCCAAGACATCGGCCATAGGGCCATCAAGCCTTGACGAGCGCTGCCGTGCAGACCGTAGACCTTTCATCGGTTCGCGCCTATTTGCTCGAGCTACAGCAGCGCATCACTACTGCCATTGGCAGGCTCGATGGTGAATCTTTTGTGGCGGATCACTGGCAGAAAGAGCCCGGCGAGCCTTTGCAGGGCCAGGGCATCACGCAAATCCTGGAGCAGGGAAAGGTATTCGAACGAGCGGGTTGCGGGTTTTCGCATGTTCGCGGGGCCCGCTTACCACCGTCGGCTACCCAGCACCGTCCTGAACTGGTGGGCGCGCCGTTTGAAGCGATGGGCGTGTCGCTGGTTTTTCACCCGCTGAATCCTTACGTGCCCACCGTGCACATGAACGTGCGCATGCTGGCGGCCACGCCTGTCGATGGCAGCCCGGTGGTGTGCTGGTTTGGCGGTGGCATGGACCTGACGCCTTATTACCCCTTTGAAGAGGATGCGCAGCATTTTCATCAGTCCTGTAAGGACGCGCTGGCGCCGTTTGGCGAAGACAAGTACCCGCGCTTTAAAAAGTGGTGTGACGAATATTTTTGCCTCAAGCACCGGCAGGAGCAGCGCGGCGTGGGCGGCGTGTTTTTTGATGATTTCCAGGAACTGGGACCTGAGCGAAGCTTTGCCATGATGCGGAGCGTGGCGGACTCGCTGCTGCAGGCGTACCTACCGATTGTTGAAAAACGCCAGCACACGCCGTATGGCCAGCGCGAGCGCGATTTCCAGCTGTACCGGCGCGGCCGCTATGTCGAGTTCAATCTGGTATGGGACCGCGGAACCCACTTTGGGCTGCAATCTGGCGGGCGCACCGAGTCGATCCTGATGTCCATGCCGCCGCTGGCTAGTTGGTCTTACCAGCGCCCGGTCGAGGCCGGCTCACACGAAGAGCGTTTGGTCAACGAGTTTCTGGTCCGGCGGGAGTGGGTTTGAGCACCGCCTGGCAGCTTGCAAAGAAGCGACCGGGGGAGCAGCGCATCGGCGTTTTCGGGGGTGCCTTCGATCCACCGCATCAGGCCCACGTCGCGCTGGCTCAGGCAGCGTTGACGCAACTGGATTTGGATGTGCTGCATGTCGTGCCCACCGGACAGGCCTGGCACAAGGCCCGGCCCCTGAGTGCGGCGGCACACAGGCTGAACATGGCCAGGCTGGCGTTTGAGGGCCAGCCCAAGCTGTTTGTCGATGACCGCGAAGTGCAACGTGCCGGCCCGACGTTCACGATCGACACCCTGACCGCCCTGCAGGCTGAAAATTCTGGCGCGCAGCTTTTCCTGATCATGGGCGCCGACCAGTTTGCCGCCTTTCGCCAGTGGCACCGTTGGCAGGAGATTTTGAAAATAGCTATAATTTGTATAGCTGAACGCCCAACATCTGCGAGCGCTAATAGCCAATTTGATGCCTTTAATGAGCTAGAAAATCGGTTTTGGGTAATCCCCATGCCGCTCATGCCTGTCAGCGCAACCCAGATTCGCCAGAAAGTAGCATCCACTGGAGCTGGCCTGCTGGCCCTGGACACGCTGGTTCCAGCGCCGGTTGCGCGTTATATTTCACAACATGGGCTTTACCGCCCGAGTCGGTTCTCCTCTCCCAAGTAGCAAAGCCCTGAATGACCTCTAAGCCTGTCAAAACCACCGCGACCCTTGAAAAAAAAGATGTTCAGAAGCTTCAGCGTGCAATTGTTGACGGGCTGGAGGACGTCAAGGCGCAAGACATTCAGGTATTTGACACCGAGCACATCACGTCGCTGTTCGAACGCGTGATCGTCGCTTCCGGCACCTCAAACCGCCAGACCAAAGCGCTCGCGGCCAGCGTGCGGGACGCGGTGCGTGATGCCGGTTTTGCCAAGCCACGCATTGAAGGCGAAGAAAACGGCGAATGGATCATCGTCGATTGCGGCGCGGCGGTGGCCCATATCATGCAGCCGACGATTCGCCAGTACTACCACCTGGAGGAGCTGTGGGGAGACAAACCCGTCAAGCTCAAATTGGGTGCAGCGGCGCCAGTGGTGAAATCAAGCAAAGTTGAAAAAATCGAACCAAAGTCCGAAGCGAAGGCGGTTGCCAAACCCAGGACGGGCGCAAGCTTTAAAACCCGTGCCAGCCTGGGCGCCAAGCCAGTCGTCAAAGCCAAGGTCAAGGACCATGAACCGGGCTACATCGGAAAAGTGGGCAAAACCAGTGACTGGACTGCTAAGCGCAATGAGGCACAGCCGCTTAGTGAAGCTGCAGCCAAGCCAGTCAAGGCCAGAGCGCCAGCAAAAACGCCGACGGTCAAAGTGCCAGTTGCCAAAAAAGTGGCGGCTAAAAAAGTCGCTGCCAAGAAAGTCACTGCTGGATCAGCGGCCAAAACGGCAGTCAAGCCTGCGGTTAAAAAACCAGCTGTCAAGAAATCCACGCCTCGCAGTCGATGAGGCTGTCCATCGTTGCGGTCGGCCAAAAAGTCCCCGACTGGGCGCAAGCCGCTTACGACGACTACGCCAAGCGCTTTCCGCCTGAGATCAAACTTGAGCTTAAAGCCGTCAGGACCGAGCCACGCGGCTCCAAAACCCTGGACACGCTGTTGGCTGCCGAAAGAGCGCGAATTGAAAAGGCAATCTCTCGCGGAGCCCACATCGTCGCTCTGGACGAACGCGGAACCGCTGTCTCCACCGTGGCACTCGCAGAGCGTCTGAAGGCCTGGCAGCTGTCGGGTGATGACGTGGCTATCGTGATTGGCGGGCCAGATGGCCTCGACAACGACTTCAAAAAAGCAGCCCATGAGCGCTTGCGCCTGTCCGACCTGACCCTTCCGCATGCCATGGTGCGCGTATTGCTGATTGAGCAGCTCTACCGCGCCTGGAGCATCACGATCAACCATCCCTACCATCGGGAGTGACATGCCCGATTTTGTCTACCTCGCTTCGCAAAGCCCACGACGCAGGCAGTTGCTCGAGCAATTGGGAGTGCCCTACCAACTGCTGCTCCCAGACGCTGACGAAGACGCAGAAACTCTGGAGGTGGCATTGAAAAACGAGGCACCAAGGGCCTATGTGCAGCGCGTGACGGGTTTGAAACTCGACGCCGCCGTCGCACGCCTGCAGCGCCGCAAGCTCATCGGCGCACCGATCTTGTGTTCGGACACGACGGTGGCTTTGGGTCGAACCGTTTACGGCAAACCGACCAATGCCGACGATGCGCGCCGCATGCTCCGGGAGTTGTCGGGCAAGTCCCATCGCGTGCTCACGGCGATTGCCATCCAGTCAGGGCGTCGGCGTGACTCGGCGCTCAGTACTTCACGCGTCACATTTGCGCCTATGAGTGCTTTGCAAATCCGCAACTATGTGAGCACTGGTGAGCCGATGGGAAAAGCCGGCGCATATGCCATCCAGGGCAGGGCGGCGCAGTACATCACGCGAGTCGATGGCAGTTACAGTGGCATCATGGGGCTTCCGCTTCATGAAAGCGCCACGCTGCTACGGGGCGTTGGGATCATGCTTTAGTGCTGCTGAGACACCCAGCAACGACAAACAATGCAACAAGACATCTTGATCAACTGGTCTCCCCAGGAAACCCGGGTCGCCGTGGTGGAGCATGGCTCTGTCCAGGAACTGCAGGTGGAGCGCGCGCTGGAGCGCGGGCTGGTGGGAAATGTTTACCTGGGTAAGGTAGCCCGCGTTCTACCGGGCATGCAGTCGGCTTTCATCGACATTGGTCTTGATCGGGCTGCTTTTTTACACGTTGCTGATTTGATGAGCAGCATCAACAGCCGCCACCTCGACACCGATCCGGTTGCCGCTCCCGCCACCCCGTTGCCAATTGAAAAGCAGCTTTTTGAAGGCCAGGCGATGATGGTGCAGGTTCTCAAGGACCCGATAGGCACCAAGGGCGCGCGGCTCTCGGCACAAATCAGCATTGCCGGTCGCCTGCTGGTTTTTTTGCCGCAGGACAACCATATCGGGGTATCGCAAAAAATACCGCCCCGCCAGCGCGAGGACTTACGCATGCGCTTGCGTGGCTTGTCGGGCGACCTGGGCGGCGGCTTTATCCTGCGAACCAACGGTGAAGAGGCTAGCGATGCGGAACTGTCTGAGGACATTGCCTATCTGCGCAAGACCTGGGCCCGTATCAAGGACGCTGCCTTGCGCATGCCGCCGGCATCGGTGTTGCATCAAGATTTGAGTTTGCTGCAGCGGGTGCTGCGCGATATGGTGGTCGAGGATACGCAGGCGATTCGCGTGGATTCGCGGGAACAATTCGAAAAACTCAGGGCCTTTGCCACGGAGTTCATGCCGGCAACCTTGCCTAAGCTGCAACTGTATGCGGGCGAGCGGCCAATCTTTGATTTGTTCAATATTGACGAAGACATCGGCCGGGCGCTGGGACGACGGGTCGAGCTCAAGTCTGGCGGTTACCTGATCATTGACCAGACCGAAGCCTTGACCACGGTGGATGTCAACACCGGTGGATTTGTCGGGGCACGCAATTTCGACGATACGGTTTTTAAAACCAATCTCGAAGCTTCGCAGGCCATTGCCCGGCAACTTCGCCTTCGCAATCTTGGCGGTATCGTCATTGTTGATTTCATCGACATGATCAAAGATAACCACCGCGATGCCGTGCTCGCAGAATTTCAGAAACAGCTGGCGCGAGACCGCGTAAAAACCACTGTTAACGGATTTTCAGCGCTCGGACTTTTGGAAATGACGCGCAAGCGCACCCGTGAATCGCTGGCGCACCAATTGTGCGAACCGTGCAGTGCTTGCGTGGGCAAGGGTGTAGTCAAGACAACACGCAGCGTGACCTACGACATCCTGCGTGAAATCTTGCGGGAGGCGCGGCAATTTAACCCTCGTGAATTTCGCGTGGTGGCCTCGCCCAAAGTCATTGAGTCCTTTCTCGATGAAGAAAGCCAGCACCTGGCAGGGTTGAGTGAGTTCATCGGCAAGCCGATTTCCCTGCAGGCCGAAACAGCCATGGCGCAGGAACAGTACGACATCGTGTTGCTGTGAGCGAGCCACCCAGTTCTGTTGCCGGGTCGGAGCGCACGGCCAACCGTCGGCCTATTCCCATTCTGGTCTACCACCAGATTGCTCCTGCGCCATCCCGAGACGCGCCGTTTCGCAGCCTGTATGTCTCGCCTGAAGCTTTTTCCCGGCAGATGATGTGGCTGCGCCGGCTGGGCTACAAGGGGCTTTCCCTGAGTCAGCTGCGCCCCTACCTCAGTGGGGAGCAGGTCGGCAAAGTGGTCGGCATCACCTTTGACGACGGCTACCAGAACAACCTGCACCATGCGTTGCCAGCGCTGGTCAAAAACAGTTTCAGTTCGACCTGTTACGCCGTCAGTGGGCTACTCGGTCAAACCAATCTGTGGGATGCGGCCATCGGCATTGCCCAGACCCCGCTGATGGACGCTTCCGAGCTTCGGATCTGGACGGCTGCAGGACAGGAAATAGGTTCGCATACCCGGAAGCACATCAACCTGCTGAAAGCTGACGATGCGGCCAGCCGCGACGATATAGCCTTGGGAAAAAGCGAACTTGAATCGGTGCTCGACCAACCGGTGCGTCACTTCTGCTATCCCTTCGGCCAGTATGACGCACGCCACGTCGCGATGGCGCAAGCGCTGGGTTTTTCAACTGCCACCACCACGCAGCGCAGCCGCTGCCATCCGGGCATGGAGCTGCTTCAATTACCGCGCGTGCCAGTGTTGCGCTCAACCACGCTGCCTGTGTTTTGGCTGAAAATCGCCACCGGCTACGAGGACCGCCGAAAAAAATGAGCGCGCTCCCAGTCAAACCGGTGGTGCTTGAGCCGATACCACGCCGGCTTCGGATTGCAGTCTTGAATCGCAATTTTTCACCCACTGGCGGAGGTGCCGAGCGTTATTCCATCGCGCTGGTCGAGCAGTTGGCCGCCCGGCACGATATTCATGTGTATGCGCAGGCCATCGAGCATCAATGGCCCGGCGTGAGCTATCACCGGGTCTCCATGCCCCTGCGCAAACCGCGCTGGATCAACCAGCTCTGGTTTGCTGCAGCGACCTGGTGGGGAACCCGGCGAGGCTTTGATGTCGTTCATTCGCATGAAAATACCTGGCATGGCGACGTGCAAACCGTGCATGTGCTGCCCGTCAAGTACAACCTTTTTCAAGGGCGCACCGGGTGGCGGCGTGCGTTGCGCTGGGTCAAGGTCCTGACCAGCCCGCGCTTGCTGGTCTACCTGGGACTCGAGCATGCGCGCTATGCGGCGCAACCGGGACGAGCAGTAGCCGTCACGTCCAACAGCGTATTGCAAAAATTTATGGCGACCTACCCGGCAGCCGCCGAAATGACCTCCGTCATCACCCCTGGAATCGCCTTGCCGACGCTACCTGTGTCCGGCGCAGACAGGGATGCCGCCAGGCAGCAACTCGGCTTGCCACCAGGGCGACCATGCATTCTCTTTGTTGGAAACGATTTTCGCAAAAAGGGCCTGT
>JANMBW010000450.1:0-3062 GCA_031360565.1 Polaromonas sp. | reverse complement strand
GGACTCGCCGCCATTGACGTGTTTGAGTCTGAACCTATTCTTCAAGGTCACGCACTGTTGAGGCTGGAAAACTGCATTTGCACGCCGCATATTGGATATGTGGAGCAGGACAGCTACGAGCTGTATTTTGGAGTGGCCTTTGACAACGTGGTTAACTTTATCAAGGGGACGCCGACAAATATCGTGAACCCCGGAGCGCTTCAGGTCCGGCGTTAACTGCCCAATCAGCTCATTAGGGCTGGGGTGCTCCTAAGCCTTCAATCAACTTTGGGTCGGTTTTGTCGGCTTGTTGGGGTTGATGGGACTGACTGAGTTGAGGGGGTCGACATCAATGTCCACCAGCTCAAAGTCAATCAAATTCTCTGCGCCGGAGGCCGGCTCAGGCAAAGTTGGAAGCGCGGCTGACGCGGTAGCGGGAGGCGTCGGCTGATCAGTGGCCGAACCAGCAAACGCCTGAAAGAACTTTTCATCAGACTCTACAGCAGCGGCAGGTCCTTCAGCGTCGCCCCACGCATCACTCAAGTCCACATCCAGGTCTGTTTGGGGTGATGTTGCAACCAGGCCATTCATGTACGCGCCTCCCTGCTGAAGCGGGCTTGAATTGGCCGACAGGGGTTGGATTGACGTCGCAGCGTATTGCGCCGCTCGCTCGCCCTTTTTTCCTGCCTCGGGAATAGAAAGGCCTGGTCCTCGCCCTTCGCCGGCAACACTTGAATCGGCATGATTGAGCTCGGTTGCCACCGCGTACAGAAGCAACAGTTCACGGTAAGCCTCAAGATCGAAAGCCCGGGCGCTGCTGTCAGGTTTACGAAAGATGGATTCTTCAATCAGGTCAAGCACCTTCGGCGAAGGCCAGAGTGACTCGATCCTTGTCAGTGCAGTCTCATGCGCCTCCAGTCCAAGACTGGTGCTGTCGTTGTACAGTTCGAAGGGCGGCATGGTTCCGTTGAAGCGCTGGTTGAACTCTCCCATCAAGGCCTCATAGTCAGCCTTGCGGCCAACCTGGTGGTAGAGGCTGAAGAGATCGAGATAAACCATCACGCTGGTTTCACTGTTGCCCTGGATATGGTCCAGTAGCGCCTCTATCGCCTGGTCGTATTGCCCCAAAGACACAAAGAAATCGGCTTGCTGCTGAACATCAAAAAGTTCTTCGGCGTTAACTGCCCGCGCCACGCGGGGCATGCTGGTCGAGAACTCTGCGCGGTCACGGCCCGACAAGGGGTAAGCGGAGTCTGAAGCGGGTATTTCGGACAAATACTTCACTTCCGTGAAGCCTGACTCATTCGCATCCAGATCCAAATCCAAATCCAACTCGGTTGCCGCCAGTTTTTGACTGGTTTTTCCGGCATCTGCCGACCCAGCTGGCCTGACAGGCTGATTTCCCGGCCGGGCCTCGCCGAGGTCACGCACGCTGGCCGACCAGTCTTTTTCAAAGCGTTCCCTTCTTTTCCACCACGGCATCTCCGATTCACCGTTTCTTTCAGCCACAGTACGGCGGGAAAACAAATAAACCACCGCCGCCAGTGCCGCCAGTAAAAGTAGAGCCAGGGCATACACCAGGGGATTGGCATACCGCGCTTCCCGGGCTTTTTGTGTCTCGACTTTCAGGCCGTCTATGACAGCCCGATTTTTAAGATTTTCCGCTTGCAAACTGCCAACAGAAGCTTCAAGAGTCTGCAGTTTCTCGATGTCACGCAGCATTTCTTCAGGCCTGGCCGACAAAGCACGCCACAGCGCAGCGGCCAGTGACCGCTCCTTGTCGTTACTGGCGGGCGCGCTGAGCAACTCGGAGGAGGACCTGAGCTTTGGTTCACGCTCAAAGCTCAAATCGATCGGCTCAAGCTTGAGCCGTGCCATACTTTTTTCTCTAGCGCTTGCGCCTCGGGCACGCGCCGCTGGTGATTTCATCGCACGCTCGGAGGACAAGAACGTTGCGGCACCTCCACTCATCGATGATTCGCCCTCGCTGCCATCGGGCGCTTGCCGGTTGCGCCGTGGTGGTCGAGGTCGGGCAGGCCCGCTGATGGCATCGGTCCGGCTCGAGTTCAGCGGGGCGGGCAAGGCACTGGTGCCGCCGAAACCTTGAGTCGCTACTGGCAGGCTGGCCGCGTCCGATATGAGATCTGCCAGCACTACATAGCGCCTTTCAATCTTCTGCTGGCAACCGGTACGAAGAACCATGGTGACAACCGGCTCGTCGATCAACACCGCCGAACGGATACGAATCAGCACGCTTTTGTCCGCAAGAGAAACGGGTTCTGTGCTGACGCGAATGCGCGAACGCTCAAGGCGAGTGTCGGCATAAAACACATCTGCCTCGACGCACAAAGCCTGCGGGTCTTCGCGTTCGTCCAATATCGCCTGAACGGACAGGTCCAGCGGGCGCCCAATGAGCGCGGCTCCGCTATGTCTACCGAGTGACATGCCATGGCTAGTGGTGACCATCACCATCAAGCCAAACAGACCGAAAAAACCTTTTTTCACAGTAACCTCTATGAAATTGTAAGTGCGATTCTTACACACCCGGTCGAGCAATCCGGCTGCGTAATAATGATTTGCATGAAACCCCAGTACACCACCGTCGGTATTGTTGGCGCCGGCGCCATGGGAAGTGGGATTGCGCAACTTGCCGCGCAGGCCGGCAGCAGAGTCAAATTATTTGACCTAGAGCCGCAGGCGAGTGGCAAAGCCAGAGATGCTTTGTTCGCGCAGTGGGACAAATTGGTCACTAAAAATCGGCTGGACGACGCTGCTGCTGCAGCCCACAAAGCCCGCGTCGTTCGGGTAGACAGGTTGTCAGAACTGGCCGACTGTGATCTGGTGGTCGAAGCAGTGGTGGAGCGACTCGACATCAAGCAAGGGCTGTTCGCTGAACTGGAAGCACTGGTTTCGCCGCAGGCAGTACTGGTGACCAATACTTCGTCGCTCTCGGTCACTGCGATTGCTGCGCGCTTGCAGCATCCTGGTCGGTTCGCGGGGTATCATTTTTTTAACCCGGTACCGCTGATGAAGGTGGTGGAAGTCATAGCCGGACTCAAAACCGATGTGGCGATCTGCAATCA
>JANMBW010000435.1:0-4220 GCA_031360565.1 Polaromonas sp. | reverse complement strand
CGCCAACCAGCCGCTGGTGCTGGCCGGTTGCCTGGACATCAAGAGCTCGATCAAGGCGGCGCGCTTTGTGCGGTTTTGCGATGCATTCAACATCCCGGTCATTACCTTTGTCGATGTGCCCGGCTTCATGCCCGGCACCTCGCAAGAGTACGGCGGCATCATCAAACACGGCGCCAAACTGCTCTACGCCTACGCCGAATGCACGGTGCCCAAAATCACGGTGATCACGCGCAAGGCCTACGGCGGCGCCTACGATGTGATGAGTTCCAAGCATTTGCGCGGTGACGTCAACTTTGCCTGGCCGAATGCCGAGATTGCCGTGATGGGCGCCAAGGGGGCAGTCGAGATCATCTTTCGCGAGGACAAGGGCGACCCGGCCAAGCTGGCTGCAAAAGAGGCCGAATACAAAGCGCGCTTTGCCAACCCGTTTGTCGCCGGCGCGCGTGGCTTCATCGACGACGTGATCCTGCCGCATGAGACGCGCAAACGCATCTGCCGTTCACTTGTCATGCTGCGCGATAAAAAACTTGAGAACCCGTGGCGTAAGCACGGAAATATCCCGTTGTGATCAAGAATTCAAAGATCGATCCACTGGATTGCGCGCTAGCGGTCTGGCCGGGTGTTCGGCTGTGTGTCCCCCGCGCTTCGGGCTCCTCCTTGACCTGCGCAGAACACCCGGGCACACCGCTCTTTGAGTCTTTGCTTGGCGCTCCTCGTAAAACTCCCTTCGCAGTAATGGGCGTGGCGTATCTGCCGCAGCGAAGTCAGGGAGGAGGCCACAGGCCGGGGGAGATGAGCGGAGGTAGTTATGCCGTGCGCATTGCGGGTTTAAAGGCGCTTGACGTCGCAAGCACCCAAATAAACATCGATTCTGAAATAAAAGCATGTTCAAAAAAATCCTGATCGCCAACCGCGGTGAAATCGCTTGCCGCGTCATCCTCACCGCCCGCAAGATGGGCATCCAGACCGTGGCGGTTTATTCCGACGCAGACAAGGACGCGCGTCATGTCGACCTCGCTGACGAAGCGGTCAACATTGGCCCTGCGCCCAGCCGCGACAGCTATCTGCAGGCCGAAAAAATCATTGCGGCCTGCAAGCAGACCGGCGCGCAGGCGGTGCATCCGGGCTATGGTTTTTTGAGCGAGAACGCGGCGTTTGCCAAGCGGGTCGAAGAAGAGGGCATCGTTTTCATCGGGCCCAAGCATTACTCCATTGCGGCGATGGGCGACAAAATTGAGTCCAAAAAGCTGGCTGGCGCTGCGGGTGTGAACTGCATTCCCGGCGTCAATGATGCGATTGAAACGCCCGACAAGGCCGTTGAGATCGCCAGGGGCATTGGCTACCCGGTGATGATCAAGGCCAGCGCGGGCGGCGGCGGAAAAGGCTTGCGCGTCGCCTTCAATGACAAGGAAGCCTTTGAAGGTTTTTCCAGTTGCCGCAATGAGGCGAAGAGCAGCTTTGGCGATGACCGCGTGTTCATTGAAAAGTTTGTCGAGGAGCCGCGCCACATCGAGATTCAGCTGATTGGCGACAGCCACGGCAATGTGATTTATCTGAACGAACGCGAATGCTCGATCCAGCGCCGGCACCAGAAGGTGATTGAAGAAGCGCCATCGCCTTTTATCAGCGATGCGACCCGCAAGGCGATGGGCGAGCAAGCCGTGCAGTTGGCCAAGGCGGTGAAGTACCAGAGCGCAGGCACGGTCGAGTTTGTGGTCGGCAAGGACCAGAGTTTTTATTTTCTGGAAATGAACACCCGCCTGCAGGTCGAACACCCGGTGACCGAATGCATCACCGGACTGGATTTGGTCGAACTGATGATTCGCGTGGCCGCGGGTGAACAGCTGCCGCTCGAACAGAAAGATGTGCAGCGCCTGGGCTGGGCGATGGAATGCCGTATCAACGCCGAAGACCCTTTTCGTAACTTTTTACCGTCCACTGGACGGCTGGTGCGCTTTCAGCCGCCCAAAGAGACCATGTTTGCATCAGATGTCTCGCACTGGTATGGCGTGCGGGTCGACACCGGCGTGCAGGACGGCGGCGAGATTCCGGTCTTCTATGATTCGATGATTGCCAAGCTCATCGTACATGGCAAGGACAGGCTGGATGCGATTGGCAAAATGCGCGAGGCGCTGAACAATTTTGTGATTCGGGGTGTCAGCAGCAACATCCCGTTCCAGGCAGCTTTGCTGGCGCATCCCAAATTTGTTGCCGGTGACTTCAATACCGGCTTTATCGCCGAGCACTACAGCAAGGGTTTTAAGTCAGAGGACGTGCCGCACGCCGACCCGGATTTTCTGGTGGCGCTGGCGGCTTATGTCAACCGCCGTCTGCTGGGCCGTGCAGCGGGCATCAGCGGGCAGATGCATGGCCATCGCGTGACCATTGGCGAAGAGTTTGTGGTCGTCAAATTGGGGGCGGACGGTCAAAACACCCCGCAGCCCGCTCTGGTGGCTGATTTTCAAGCCGAATCGGGCTCCAGCCGAATAGATACGGGAGCAAATAGCTATGAAATATGTAGCAAATGGCATCTCGGCGGGAACCGTATGAGTGGCACCGTCAACGGAAAGCCGTTTGCTGCGCAGGTAGAGCGCGGGGTAGGCCGCAATCCGCTGGCCATTCGCATCGCGCACAATGGCTCGCGGCTCGATGCGCTGGTGTTGTCCCCGCGTGCCGCTGCCTTGCATGCCCTCATGCCCTACAAGGCGCTGCCCGATATGAGCCGTTATGTGCTTTCGCCCATGCCGGGTTTATTGGTCGACGTGGCGGTGCAGGTAGGGCAAAAAGTGCAGGCCGGTGAACGCGTGGCGGTGATCGAAGCCATGAAGATGGAAAATGTGCTTTTTGCGGTGGTGGACGGCGTGGTGGGAAAAGTGCTTGCCGGCAAGGGCGAGTCGCTGACGGTCGATCAACCTATTGTTGAATTCATCTAAACAGGAGACACATCATGAATACGCAGGAATTTCACGACGAGCTCAAAGCCAACCACTACGATCCAGCCATCGCCATAGACCGCCCGGTCGGTTATGCGATGGGCGAACATCAGCATCCGTTTGATGCCTGCGCCCTGATTACCGCGGGTGACATCACGCTGGTGGTCGATGGCGTGTCAACCCGCTACGCTGCGGGTGACGTGTTCCGCCTGCCAGCCGGCACGCCGCACCTGGAAGCCGCAGGTCCGCAGGGTGTCAGTTATTTGTCGGGCCGTCGGCCAGTGAACCCGGTATGAACCGTCAGCCTGGAGAAATTTCAGATAGGCCGTTCAAGGTATTGGGCATCCAGCAAATCGCGATTGGCGCGCCCAGCAAGGACCGTTTGCGAACCTTGTGGGTAGACATGCTGGGGCTTGAAGTTACCGGTAACTTTGTCAGCGAGCGTGAAAATGTCGATGAAGACATTTGCTCAATCGGTAGCGGCCCCTTCAAGGTCGAGGTGGACCTGATGCAGCCGCTCGACATCGATAAAAAACCAGCCGTGCACGCCACGCCGCTCAACCATGTGGGGCTGTGGATCGACGATTTGCCCAAGGCGGTGGAATGGCTGACCGCGCAAGGCGTGCGCTTTGCACCCGGCGGCATACGCAAGGGTGCGGCGGGTTTTGATATTTGCTTCATGCACCCCAAGGCGAACGACGAATTTCCGATTGCGGGTGAGGGTGTGCTGATTGAAATGGTGCAGGCGCCGACTGAAGTGATCCAGGCGTTCACTGCCATGGCGCATGCGGCTTAAGCTGCAAAAACTTCCCTTTTTTTCTGTTGTATTGGAGTCGTGTTTTCATGGATTTAAGTCGTTTCCCTCGCCGCCGCTATACCCAGGGCGCCACGCCGCTGGAGTTTTTGCCCCACTTCACCAAAGCCTTGCGCGCCACCTGCCCCGAGGGTGCCGGGCCCAATGTGTGGATCAAGCGCGACGACATGCTGGGCCTCACGCCTGGCGGCAACAAGACGCGCAAGCTGGAGTTTCTGGCTGCCGACGCTTTGGCCCAGGGCGCGGATACGCTGATCACCTGTGGAGCGCCGCAGTCCAACCACTGCCGCGCCACGCTTTCCGCCGCGATCAAGGAGGGCATGCAGTGCCGCTTTGTCATCGAAGAGCGAGTGCCCAACAGCTACCGCGAAGATGCCAGTGGCAACAACTTTTTGTTTCGCCTGCTTGGCGTTGAAGCCATCACCGTCGTGCCTGCGGGAACCAACATGCTGGAGGCCATGCAAAAAGTTGCC
>JANMBW010000425.1:0-1571 GCA_031360565.1 Polaromonas sp. | reverse complement strand
GCCGGGGCGGTGTCCACCATCTGGCGCTGCTGATCAATCAAGGTGTCGATCAGGGCCAGGCGCTTTTCAGCATAAAAACGCGCGATCCATGCCAACCCGGTTTCGCGCCGAACCGTCAGAGCGTCGATACCTTGCATCGCGCGTTCACGCTCCGTGCGAGCACTCGCCACTTCGGCCCGCGCCGCCCGTTTGGCGCGGCTGGGGACGTCCTGACTGACGCCGATTTGCCGCATGGTGAAGTTATCCCGCGTCAAGCTGCCCCGGTTGGGTCCGTTGACGGGAAAGTCTGCAATGCCCAGCGTGAGTTTGGGGTCTGGCAGCAGTGCCGCGCTGGCTTCCAATGCCGCAACGCCTTGCGTGCTGGCCTTACGAGCCCTCAGCAAGGGTGAATTTTGCTCCGCCGCGCGCAGGGCGCTGTCAAAGTCCAGGGCGCCCGGAGTTTGACTCAAGGCCGCGGCCTGCCAGACTGCCAATGCTGTCAGACCAGCGAGGGGAATCCAGCGATGCCTTGGGCGCAGGGGGGTGATTGCAACGGTGTCCATGACGTTTTCCTTGGCATGTATGCCATGCTCGACTGGACCAAGTGCGCGCTGTCTGCGCCATCGGTCCGTGATTTTCAAAAGTAAGGGAATGACCCGCGGCAGGGGCGCGGCGGGTACCCAGGTGCGCCGCTTGGGGCGTACCTAGGGCATTGACGTCAAGAAATCGGTGGCTTGAGCAGGCTCACCAGATCTGCACTGACATGGCCCGCCTGGGCCGCGATGCGGGCGGTGCTCGGAGAAAAGGGCAGACCGCTGAATTGCGCCACCGTGACCGAGGCCAGGGCCAGACAAAGCTCACAGGTGTCGCAGGCGCTGCAGTGTGCGATCTGACCAGCCGGGGCGTTGGCGTCAGATCCCGCACTGTTGCTCCCAGCGTGCATAGGGCAATCGTCTGGCATGGCGGCCAATTCAGTGCTCGCCGACTTGGCCATGTCGCCGCTGGCTGCAACGGCTGAAACCAGCGCTCCCGCGACCTGTTGCTGCGCCATCTCAACGGCCATGGCTTGTCCTGCCCACCCACGCAGGGGAAGCAAAACCATCATGACGACAAGCAAAAATACACGCATAAACAGATCACAAGTATCGGTCAAAAACTTCAAAAAGCCCCAGTTGTGGGCAACATTGATTGCCGATGGTGCGCTTTATTTGCTGGGCTGAATGTCCGTGACAACGATTGAACTGCCCGATTTTTCGGCACTGAATTTCACCTTGTCGCCGGCTTTGACTTTAGAAAGCAAGGCGGCGTCTTTGACGCCAAACACCATGGTCATGCCAGGCATATCCAGATTCTTGATGACCCCATGCTTGATGGTGATTTTTTTGGCTTTCAGATCGACCTTGCGGATTTCACCGTCAGTCATATCGGCTTTAGCCGCCATCGGCATTTCTTTTTTGGCTTCGGTCGGAGCCATGGGGGCACCGGCGTGGCCTGCGGCAAAAGCCGAAGCACCGGCAGACACGGTAGCAGCGAGGATCAGCAGGGTTTTCAAATTTTTCATGATTCTTCTTTCAGGGTTAAGTAGGCAGGAC
>JANMBW010000410.1:0-4042 GCA_031360565.1 Polaromonas sp. | reverse complement strand
TCCTATGACTTACTGCGTCGCCATCAAACTCAATGCCGGGCTGGTTTTTTTGTCCGACTCGCGTACCAACGCCGGCCTGGACCAGATCAGCACCTTCCGCAAGATGATCATTTATGAAAAGCCTGGCGACCGTTTCATGGTGCTGCTGTCGGCCGGCAATCTGTCAATCTCCCAGTCGGTGCGCGAAATTCTGCAGGTGGAACAACTCAAGGACGCCGACGGTGGCCCGCCCACCACCATCTGGAACGCAAGAAGCATGTTTGATGCGGCGCGAGTTCTCGGCGCGGCGATACGCCGGGTGCATGAGCGCGATGCGGACAACCTCAAACACGCCGGTGTTGAATTCAATGTGTCACTGATCTTCGGTGGACAGATTCGCGGTGAGGCCATGCGCCTGTTTCAGGTTTATTCGGCCGGAAACTTCATTGAAGCCACGCCGGAAACGCCTTATTTTCAGGTGGGTGAATCCAAATATGGCAAGCCGGTTCTGGACCGCGTGATCACCCCTGACACGCCGCTGGACGAAGCCGCCAAGTGCGCGCTGGTGTCGATGGATTCAACGCTCAAGTCCAACTTGTCGGTCGGTCTGCCGCTGGACATGGTGGTGTATGAAGTGGGTGCCTTCCAGAGCGACAAGGTGGTCTGCATCGACCATGAAAATCCCTACTTTCGCATGCTGCATGACAACTGGGGCTCCAAACTGCGAGAAGTGTTTGACAGCATCGAGGACCCGATGTGGACCGGCGGCGACACGCAGGTGCCGCTTCTGACGCCGCTGACGCGCAATCAACCCCTGAAAAAAATCACCTCGCCCGAAGAAAAGCTGATTTGAGTTGCAGCCCTCAGGGCGACCACACGACCAGCCCGCTCCAGGCGGTAGCCAGCACCACCACGCCAAAGCCGATGCGGTACCACGCAAACGGCACAAAGCTGTGGCTGGCGATGAACTTGAGCAGCCAGCGAATGCACAGCCAGGCACTGATGAAAGAAAAGAGCAGACCGACGCCAAACACCGGCAGATCAGCCATCGACAACAGGGCACGTTCCTTGTACAGGCTGTAGGCGCCGGCACCCATGAGGGTCGGAATCGCCAGGTAAAAAGAAAAGTCTGTTGCCGCCTGGCGTGACAGGCCAAGCAACATGCCGCCGATGATGGAGGCGCCGCTGCGGCTGGTACCGGGAATCATCGCCAGGCATTGCACCAGTCCGACCTTGAGCGCGTCCAGGGTGGTCATCGCGTCAACGCTTTGTATGCGCGCCAAGGCGGGGGTTTTTTCCTGCCGTCTTTCGGCCCACAGAATGATGAAGCCGCCAATGATGAAGGTACTGGCCACCACTACCGGCGTGAATAAATTTTCCTTGATTGCCTTGCCAAACAGCAAGCCCAGTACCACGGCTGGCACAAAGGCGACCAGCACATTCAGCGCAAACTGCTGTGCCTGCCGGTCAGTCGGCAGCGCCACCACGGTGTCACGAATTTTTTGCCAGTACACCAGAATCACCGCAAAGATGGCACCGGTCTGTATGGCAATGTCAAAAACCTTGGCCTTGTCGTCATCAAAGCCCAGCAGTGCCCCCGCCAAAATCAGGTGCCCGGTGGACGAGATGGGAAGAAATTCCGTCAGGCCCTCAACAATGCCCATGATGGCGGCTTTAATCAACAGTGCTGAGTCCACAGAGGCTCCTTAAACGGTATCGGATTATCACCGTAGCCCGACCCCTATTTTTTCAAGACCGTGTTCAAGATGCAGTGGTTAGATGTCATTTCAAACCGGTGCTGTCCTACATCCAGGATGAGCGCGATCGGTTGTACTCGACGGTCATTCATAACAAGAGAGGGTTCCATGAAAAGTCCAAACCACCCCGCCCAGCCCGGTCACACCACCGCATTCAAGCTGGCTATCGCGACCGGTGCAGCCGTTCTGCTGTCTGCCTGCGTGAATCCACCTGTTGCCAGAACGTATAGCCAGGACAAACTGGCCGAAGCGGTTCGCGTGCCGGCTGGCAATACCGTTGTGCTGGAGACCACCGCTGTGGGCACACTCAACTACGAATGCCGCGCCAATCCAGCGACTGCCGGTACGCCGGGCTGGACCTTGGTAAGCCCGAGTGCAACCTTGTACGACCGCGAAGGCCGACAAATTGGGACCTATTCGGGACCTCCTGCAACCTGGACACTGGCAGATGGTTCGAGCGTGGTGGGCGCCCAGTTGGCCGTTGCGCCGGTCGTTGGCGACATCCATATTCCCCTGCAGCTGTCCAAAGGCACGCCAGGCGCAGCCAGCGGTATGCTGCAAAACGTCACCTATATTCAGCGCGTCAACACCAAAAATGGACTGGACTTTGTCTCGCCCTGCACGGCTGCTCAACTCGGCACCAAAGTGACGCGGCCTTACCAGGCAGACTATATTTTCTGGAAAGCGGCATAAGCCACCCAGGCTTCCGGACACAACAAAAAGCCTGCATCAAGCAGGCTTTTTTACGGGTTGCTAAGAACGGATCAACTTAGCGCTGGTAGTAGACCGGGGCATAACCCTGCTGGTAACCGTATCGGCCACCGCGATAGCCGCGGTAATCATCGTCATCATGGTCACGTCCGTGCTTTTTATGCCATCCGTGATGCCGTCCGGGATGACCGTAAACCACTTGCGGCGGGCCATAAATGACCTGTGGCTGACTGTAGTAGTACGGTCGCGGCTGCACATATACCGGTGCAGGCTGGGTGTACACCACCTGCGGCTGCGTGTAGACCACGGGCGGCGGAGCATATATCACCGACGGCTGGGAATAGACAGGCAGGCTATTGGCCACATTCACCACCGCGCCGGGTGTGCCCACGCCGACCGACCAATAGACGTTGTCCCGGGCCTGAGCGGTTCCCGCAAAACCCATGCTGGCCACGGCCAGCGCTGCAGCGGCTCCAGAAACCAATGCCATACGATGGCTACGAACGATCGTCTTCATACATCACTCCTTTTGCAGGGCTTGGAAGCACCCTTACGTCTATTAAACGCAGGCCGACCGTAATCGCCTACCGCACGCACAGTGAAGAGCGTTAACAAAAGTAACTTGGCTGCGGCCTAAAATCGACTCATGAGTTCTTCCACTCCCCCAAGTCCCCCAACATCCGTGGCGCCCGCTCACAAAGATGCCCCAAAAGCCAGTAACTTTTTACGGCAGATCATTGAGAAGGACCTGCATGAAGGCACCTACGCGCAACGCCGATGGGGTGGCAGCCCCGGAGACGCGGCGCACCATGCAGCCGGCCAGCCCGACCCGGCCAAGGTGCGGCTGCGCTTTCCGCCCGAGCCGAACGGCTACCTGCACATCGGCCACGCCAAAAGCATCTGCCTGAACTTTGGTCTGGCGCGTGACTACGGCGGCGTATGCCACCTGCGCTTTGACGACACCAACCCCGAAAAAGAAGATGCCGAGTACGTCAACAGCATCAAGGATGCGGTTCAGTGGCTGGGCTTTGACTGGCACAACGCTGGTCAAAGCAATTTGTACCAGGCCAGCGACTACTTCGACTTCATGTACCGCGCCGCCGAGTACCTGATTGAATCGGGTAACGCCTATGTGGACGAGCAGACGGTCGAGCAGATTCGGATCAACCGGGGCGACTTTTCAAAGCCCGGCACGGACAGCCCCTTCCGCTCCCGCACCCCGGCTGAAAACCTGGCGCGCTTTCGTGAAATGAAGGCTGGCAAGCATGAAGACGGCTCCATGGTGCTGCGCGCCAAGATCGACATGGCCAGCCCCAACATCAATATGCGCGACCCGGCCATCTACCGCATCCGCCGCGCCACGCACCACAACACCGGCGACACCTGGTGCATCTACCCGATGTACACCTTTGCCCACCCGATTGAAGACGCGCTGGAGCAGATCACCCACAGCATCTGCACGCTGGAGTTTGAAGACCAGCGCCCGTTTTACGACTGGCTGTTGGACCGTTTGGCTGAAGGTGGCCTCATTAATACGCCGCATCCGCGTCAATACGAATTCGCTCGGCTGAACCTCACCTACGTCATCACCAGCA
>JANMBW010000388.1:0-1500 GCA_031360565.1 Polaromonas sp. | reverse complement strand
TGATATCGGTTTTGCTGAAAGCTATATTGCCGGTGACTGGACCACGCCGCATCTGACCGAGCTGCTGCGGGTTCTGATCGTCAACCGCAAAGAAGTCGAGGACGTCATTTACGGCACCTGGCTGGGCCGTTTTGCCTACCGTATCAAGCACCTGCTGAACCGCAACACCAAAGCCAACAGCCAGAAAAATATTCACGCCCACTACGACCTCGGCAATGCGTTTTACGAGTTGTGGCTGGACGGCACCATGAACTATTCGTCGGCGATTTTTGAAACGCCGGAAACGTCCATGAAAGACGCCCAGCATGCCAAAGTGCGGCGCGCACTGCGTATGGCGCGCGTCAAGCCCGGCGACCGGGTGCTTGAAATCGGCTGCGGCTGGGGCGCTCTGGCCGAAAAAGCCACCACCGAATTCGACGCATCCATCGTCGGGGTGACCCTGAGCACCGAGCAACTGGAATGGGCCAATGCCCGGATGCAGCGAGAAGGGGTGGCCGAGCGTGCTGATCTGCGTTTGCAGGACTACCGCGACATTGGTAAAACCACGGCCGACGCGCCGTTTGATGCGATTTGCTCGATCGAAATGGTCGAAGCGGTGGGCCGCGAGTATTGGCCCGAATACTTCCAGACGGTGGCACGCCTGCTCAAGCCCGGCGGCCATGCCTGCATCCAGAGCATCGTGATTGCTGATGAGTTGTTTGACCGCTACGTGGCGTCGACAGATTTCATCCAGCAATACATCTTTCCAGGTGGCTGCCTGCCTTGTCCGCGCGAGTTTCGCGCTCAGGCCGCCGCCGCAGGACTCGAACTGGTCGACGAGTTTTCATTTGGCCAGGACTACGCGCGCACCCTTCAGCTCTGGCGTGAAGACTTTGTGGCCCAGGAATCACATGTGATGCGACTCGGCTTCGACAAGCGTTTTATCCGCATCTGGGAGTTTTACCTCTGCTATTGCGAGGCAGCCTTCACCCAAGCCAATACCGACGTGGTGCAGTACACCCTGCGCAAACCGTCTTGATGAGCCGCCATCGCAGGTAGGACGAACATGCCAAGCCATCCTCGCGCCCTCCAACGTACTCCTTTTCTCACTGTTGTCACGCTGCTGGCCATGCTGCAGCTCAATGGCCTGGCGCTGGCACAAGCCGACAGCCCCTCAGCGCCTGCGGCGTCAGTGGCCACTGCGCCGTCCCGGCTGGCTGCTGACGATCAGCGCCCCGAACTGGGGCCCTTGTTGCCGCAACATCAGCTGATCGGAAAAAGTCGACTCACGGTCTGGGGTTTTCAGGTGTATGACGCTCGCCTGTGGGCAGCGCCAGGTTTCAAGTCTGACAGCTTGCCGTCCCAATCGTTTGCACTGGAGCTGGCTTACCTGCGGGATTTTGCCAATACTGATGTGGCTAAGCGGTCCATCCTGGAAATGCGCCGCTCAGCAGAGATCAGTGAGGCACAGGCCAAAGCCTGGACGACCGAGATGCTGCGCGTCATTCCGGATGTGAAAAA
>JANMBW010000384.1:0-10751 GCA_031360565.1 Polaromonas sp. | reverse complement strand
CTCGCTTGCCAAAGTCACAGCCCAAACAATTGTGGTTGACAACCGGGGCGGCGGCAGCGGCAACGTGGCCTACCAGGCGGTGGCCAGGGCCAACCCGGACGGCTACACACTTCTTAATTCCTATTCGGCCTACCACGTGGGCAACCCAAACCTGACACCCAAACTGCCCTGGAGCCAAAAAGACTTTGTGTCTGTTGCTTTGATCACTGTTGCCACAAACGTGGTGGCGGTACACCCGTCGGTGCCCGCCAACAATCTGGGTGAATTCATCACCTATCTGAAGGCCAATCCTGGCAAGCTCAGCTACGCCAGCCAGGGAAATGGGTCGCTGTCTCACATTGGCACCGAGATGTTCAAGCTGCAAACCAAGACCAGCATGGTGCACATACCCTACCGCGGCTCGGGTCCGGCTCTGCAAGATGTGTTGTCGGGTCAGGTTCAGCTCTTTATCACCACCCCGCCGTCCGTGATGGGACAGGTTCAGGTCGGCAAGTTGAAGGGTCTGGCTGTGGCGGGCAAATCTCGCCACCCCGGCATGCCGAATGTCCCCACCACGGCAGAAGCGGGCCTCAAGGGCTTTGAGCTGGAAGCCTGGGTCGGCATTTTTGCGCCGGCGGCGACCCCTCCCGATGTGGTCAACAAACTCAGCGGCCAGATCAAGGCAGCGCTTGAACTACCGGAGACCAAAACCCGTGCCGACGGCGCCGGCGTCGAGTTGCGCTACCTGTCGCCCAGTGCACTGGACGCGCTGGTAAAAAAAGATACCGCGTTCTGGGCCAAGACCATCTCGACAGCTGGCATCAAGCCAGAATGAGTTGCTGACGCTCTCCTGACATCGGGCAAAACGGGGGGCAGTCAGTGTGGGCATACGGCTTTGGCCCGCATGCAGCCACGTTGAACCTCTACATTACAGTCGCAGCATGCAGGTACGCTTTACGCTGCCTGCGCCTTGCTGGTGTGAGTTCAATGCTAACAAAAGGAGGAAAATTTTCATGTCATTTCCGTTGCATAAATGGGCGCTTACTGCGGCCCTGATGGGTTGTGCGAGTTTTACGGGTGCCGCCCTGGCGGCTGGTCCCATGGTCAAGTCCCAGGCCCCGGCTTACTACCGTCTGATGGTTGGCGATTTTGAAGTCACCGCCCTGTCAGACGGCACGGTCAAATTGCCGGTCAAGGACTTGCTCACCAACACCTCGCCCGCCAAAGTGGGCGCAGCCCTCAAGCGCTCTTTTCTGCCAGATATGGTGGAAACATCGGTCAATGCCTACCTCATCAACACCGGGACCAAACTGGTGCTGGTCGATACCGGTGCAGCGGGTTTGTTCGGACCCACGCTCGGCAATTTGCTTACCAACCTCAAGGCAGCGGGTTACCAGCCAGAGCAGGTTGATGAGGTTTACATCACCCATTTGCATCCCGACCATGTCGGCGGTCTGATGGCCGGCAATGCCCTGGCATTTCCCAACGCCACCGTGCGGGTTGACAAGGCCGACGTCGATTTTTGGCTGGATGAAGCAAAAATGAAAGCGGCACCTAAAGACGCGCAAGGCTTCTTTCAAGGTGCGATGGCCTCGCTTAAGCCCTACGCGGCCGCAGGCAAACTCAAGCCCATTGAAGGCAACACTGAACTGGTACCGGGTGTGCGCGCGCAGGCTACCCACGGTCACACCGCTGGTCACAACGTTTTTGTAATTGAGAGCAAAGGTGAAAAGCTGATGCTATGGGGAGACCTGATGCACGTGGCGGCAGTGCAGTTTGATGACCCGAAAGTGACTATCAAGTTTGACAGCGAAAGCCGTGCAGCTGCCAAGGAACGCGCCAAAGCTTATGCCGAAGCCGCCAAAAATGGTTACCTGGTCGGCGCGACGCATCTGGCCTTTCCTGGCCTTGGGCATGTGCGTTCGGATAAAGCTGGCAAACGCTACACCTGGGTTCCGCTGAATTACTCTTCGCTGAAGTAACCAAGGCTTCCCGCAAGCGGGGTTTTGCAGGCGCGCAAAATCCCGCTTTCAGCGTGCACAGCTGGCCAAGTTCTCAATAATAAATGACGGCTGGCCCATGATTCGACTCATTTCTCAGCTATTATTTTCATAGCAATTTAGCCGCTGGGTCGGGTTATTGAGCGCGGCGCTTGAACAGGCAAATTCGCTACACTCAGCCCATGCACCGACCACCCATCAAACACTGCCGCGTCTGCGGGTCTGCGGTGGTCTACCGGCAGCCAGATGATGGCGACACTCGGCAGCGCGCGGTGTGCCCCGCCTGCCACACGGTGCATTACGACAATCCCTTAACCGTTGTCGGAACGGTCCCGGTTTGGGGCAATGACGGCAGCCAGGTACTGCTGTGCAAGCGCAATATTGAACCCCGTCGGGGTAAATGGACTTTGCCAGCCGGATTCTTGGAACTCGGTGAAACCACGGCCGAGGGCGCGGCACGCGAAACCATCGAAGAGGCCGGTGCCAGCTTTGAAATGCAGGCGCTGTTTGCGCTGATGAACGTCGTCCGGGTCGGACAGGTTCATCTCTTTTACCGGGCTAAATTGCTCAGCGCGGATTTCAATCCGGGGCATGAAAGCATGGAAGCGCGCCTGTTCACCGAATCAGAAATTCCTTGGGAAGAGATAGCGTTCAAAACGGTCAAAGTGACGCTGGAACGTTATTTTGCTGACCGCCAATCGGGCAGCTTCGGCTTTCACACTGTCGATATCGACTAAGCGCGCTGCCGTGCGCAGCGCGCGCCTCGACTAGGCCCGGTTGGCCTTGACGTAATTCGCGATCCCGTCGGTGATCTCTTTTTGCGCGGCAGCAGGGCCTTCCCAACCGCCAATCTTGACCCACTTGCCTTCTTCCAGATCTTTGTAGTGTTCAAAAAAGTGGGCGATGGTCTTGAGCCGAAGGGGATTCATGTCCTCGGGCTTTTTCCAGTGGCTGTACAGCGAGCATTTTTTGTCTACCGGTACGGCCAGTACCTTGCCATCTTCGCCCGCCTCGTCGAGCATTTTCAATATGCCAATGGCACGGCAGGTCACCACCACGCCAGGAATCAATGGCACTGGCGTGATCACCAGCACATCGACCGGGTCGCCGTCGCCACTGATCGTCTTGGGGACATAGCCGTAATTGGTCGGGTAGTGCATGGACGTGCTCATGAAGCGGTCGACAAAAATGGCACCCGATTCTTTATCGACTTCGTACTTCACCGGGTCGGCGTTCATCGGAATTTCGATGATCACGTTGAAGGACTCGGGCACGTTTTTACCGGGGGAGACTTTATCGAGTGACATAATTTTTTTAGGTTTAAGTAAAAACAGGAAGCCCTACGATAACAAAAATGGCTGCCTGCACCGCATGAATGCAGGCTAAGTATTTACCCTCGGTTTGGCGATTCATGCCGCCCCACGCTTCAGGTTGGCCCGGTTTGGGTTAAATTTAAAGGGTTGGCCAATCGTCTCCATGCCTAAAGTGAGAGCAGCGAGGAAGCAACGCAGCGGGGGTGATCTCACCACACTGGCGTTGGGTACCCCCTCCAAGCAAAACACAAGGTAGGAGCTTTTCTTATGTCAGGTATGGCAGGCAATTCGGCCATCTTTCTCGCGCTCGCGTGCGGATTGATTGCTGTCGGTTATGGCGTTTGGGCGCGCAGTTGGATTTTGTCCCAGGATGCGGGCAATCCGCGCATGCAGGAAATTGCGGCAGCAATTCAAACTGGCGCTGCCGCGTATCTGGCGAGGCAATACAAAACCATCGCCATCGTCGGCGTGATTCTGGCGGTGTTGATCGGGGTTTTTCTGGATGGAAAAACTGCCATAGGATTTGTCGTCGGCGCGGTGCTCTCAGGCGCCTGCGGCTTTATTGGCATGAACGTTTCGGTGCGGGCCAACGTGCGGACGGCTCAGGCGGCTACACGCGGAATCGGCCCCGCGCTGGATGTGGCCTTTCGCGGCGGCGCCATCACTGGCATGCTGGTGGTGGGCCTGGGCCTGCTGGGTGTGACCGGCTTTTACTGGTTTCTGGTTGGCAATGGCAACCTGACACCCGACAAGAAACTCGCCGACCTGCTCAATCCGCTGATTGGCTTTGCCTTCGGCTCCTCGCTGATTTCCATTTTTGCGCGACTCGGCGGGGGCATTTTTACCAAGGGCGCCGACGTCGGTGCGGACCTGGTCGGTAAAGTCGAAGCCGGCATCCCGGAAGACGATCCGCGTAACCCGGCCGTGATTGCCGACAACGTCGGTGACAACGTCGGCGACTGCGCCGGCATGGCTGCCGATCAGTTTGAAACCTACGCCGTGACGCTGATTGCGACCATGGTGCTGGGCGCGCTGCTGGTCGCCGCCGCACCGGTCAACGCAGTGCTGTATCCGCTGGCATTGGGCGCTGTGTCCATCGTCGCATCCATCATCGGCTGCTTCTTTGTCAAGGCCTCGCCCGGCATGAAGAACGTGATGCCAGCCTTATACAAGGGTCTGGCGATAGCCGGCTTGTTGTCACTGGTAGCGTTTTACTTTGTGACCGTCTGGATCATGCCCGACAACGCGATATCTGCCAGTGGCAGCCAGATGAAGCTCTTTGGCGCCTGCGCTGTTGGCCTGGTGCTGACTGCCGCACTGGTCTGGGTGACCGAGTACTACACCGGCACGCAATACGCGCCGGTCAAGCATATTGCCCAGGCATCGACCACCGGTCACGGTACCAACATCATTGCCGGTCTGGGCGTGTCTATGCGCTCGACCGCCTGGCCAGTGGTGTTTGTATGCGTTGCCATTCTGGTGTCGTTCAAACTCGCCGGCTTGTTCGGCATCGCCATTGCCGCCACATCCATGCTGAGCATGGCCGGAATTGTGGTGGCGCTGGATGCTTACGGCCCGATTACCGACAACGCTGGCGGCATTGCCGAAATGGCCGATATGCCGCCTGAGGTGCGTGCCGTGACCGACCCGCTCGACGCTGTGGGCAACACCACCAAGGCGGTCACCAAGGGCTATGCGATTGGCTCGGCCGGTCTGGCTGCGCTGGTGCTGTTTGCCGACTACACCCACAAGCTGGAAAGTTATGGCCGCGCTATCAGCTTTGATTTGTCGGATCCAATGGTGATCGTCGGCCTTTTCATTGGCGGCTTGATTCCCTACCTGTTCGGTGCCATGGCGATGGAAGCGGTTGGCCGCGCCGCCGGTGCAGTGGTGGTTGAAGTTCGCCGCCAATTCAAAGAGATTGCCGGCATCATGGAAGGCACTGCCAAACCCGAATACGGGCGCGCCGTCGACATGCTGACCACCGCTGCCATCAAGGAAATGATCATCCCGTCATTGCTGCCCGTCGTGGTGCCGATTCTGGTCGGTCTGCTGCTGGGCCCCAAAGCATTGGGCGGCTTGCTGATGGGCACCATCGTCACCGGCCTGTTCGTGGCGATCTCCATGTGTACCGGCGGCGGTGCCTGGGACAACGCCAAAAAGTATATTGAAGACGGCCACCATGGTGGCAAGGGCTCGGAGGCGCACAAGGCCGCCGTGACCGGCGATACCGTCGGTGACCCCTATAAAGACACCGCCGGCCCGGCGATCAACCCGTTGATCAAGATCATCAACATCGTGGCGCTGCTGATCGTGCCGCTGGTGGTGAAATTTCATGGTGGCGAGGCGGTCGCTGCACCGGCGCCTGCTGTGGTGGCACCGGCCGCCATCAGCGCACCGGCGGCAACGGTGATGCCCCCCACCATGCCGGCTCCGGCACCAAAACAGGCGCCTGACGCTATCGCAACGCCCACGCCAGCGCCAGCGTCTGCCGCGAAATAAGCCCGGCAGGTCTGGCAGCAAGCCCGCTCCGGCGGGCTTTTTTTCGGGCGTACCGGCTCGCTCCTTTTTCATCCCATATTGGCGGCAAGGTCGCCACTTCAGGCGCTTGCCGGGCAATCGGTAAAATTGGTCGTACACACCCACACCATGATCGAAAAAGTCATACCCCTGGCCGATATCCGCTATGCCAGCCGCATACCGCACATCCCTGCCCAATTGGCAGCGCCTGTCGGTCTGCTCGGCGATACGCTGGGGCGACCGCTGCGTGACCTGCGCATCAGCGTGACGGACCGGTGCAACTTTCGCTGCAGATACTGCATGCCCAGCGAGGTGTTCAACAAGGACTACGCTTTTTTGCCGCAGACGTCCTTGCTGAGCTTTGAAGAAATCACCCGGCTGGCACGGCTTTTTGTCGCGCATGGCGTTGAAAAAATACGGCTCACGGGGGGTGAGCCGCTGCTGCGAAAACACCTTGAAGTGCTGATTGAAATGCTGGCGAAGTTGCAGACGCCAGCTGGTAAGCCACTGGATATTACTTTGACCACTAACGCCTCGCTGCTGGCAAAAAAAGCCCAGTCACTCAAGGATGCCGGACTGCAGCGCGTGACTGTCAGCCTGGACGGTCTGGACGATGCAACCTTTCGGCGCATGAACGATGTCAATTTTCCGGTCGCAGATGTGCTCAAGGGCATTGAGGTGGCGCAAAAGGTCGGCTTGAATCCGATCAAGATCAACATGGTCGTCAAGCGCGGCACCAACGATGCCGAGATCCTGCCGATGGCCAGACACTTTCGGCATTCGGGCGCGGTGTTGCGTTTTATCGAATACATGGACGTGGGGGCTACCAACGGCTGGCGCATGGACGAGGTGCTGCCATCGGCCCAGGTGATTGAAAGCATCCATGCCGAGTTTCCCCTGGTGGCAACACATGCCAACCAGGCGGGGGAAACCGCCGAGCGATGGCGGTACGCTGACGGTGCTGGCGAAATAGGGGTCATCTCGAGCGTGACGCAGGCGTTTTGCAGCGACTGCAACCGGGCCCGACTCTCGACCGAAGGCAAGCTGTTTTTGTGCCTGTTCGCCAACCAGGGCCACGACCTGCGCGCTTTGCTGCGCGGCGGCTACGCCGACGACCAAATTGCGGGCGCCCTCAGCCACATCTGGCAGGCCCGCAGCGACCGCTATTCAGAGCAGCGCGCCGCGCTGCCTGCAGACACCACGCCCGTTGACAGCGGTTTAAAGCGGGTTGAAATGAGTTATATCGGCGGCTAGCCGCAAGTCAGGGCAAGTCAGGCGCGCTTTTTCTGTCATCAAACTTGAGTGTTTATGGATATGTTTGAACCCTTGCATGCAGAGACCATCACCGGCGTCATCCTGGCGGGAGGTCGGGGCTCGCGCATGGGCGGCGCCGACAAAGGCCTGCAAAATTTCAACGGCGTGCCGCTGGCGCTGCACACCTTGCTCAGACTGAGTCCGCAGGTGGGTGAGATCATGATCAATGCCAACCGCAATCTGGCGGCTTACGAATCCTTTGGGGTTCCGGTCTGGCCCGACAGCACTGACCTGGGCGAATATGCCGGACCGTTGGCAGGCTTCATGACAGCGCTGGAGCGCTGCGAAACGCCTTATTTACTAACCGTGCCTTGCGACACGCCGCTTTTTCCGGATGACCTGGTCGCTCGCATGGCAAAGGCTTTCGCGCAAGCCGACGCCGACTTTGCCGTGGCTTCGGCTCCCGAAGAAGACGGCGAACTCAGGCCGCAGCCGGTGTTTTGCCTGATGCGCGCCGACATGCTGGAAAGCCTGATGCGCTTTACAAAAGGTGGTGGCCGAAAAATTGATGCCTGGACGGCGCAGCACAAAACCGTACACGTCGCATTCAATCAGATCGGTGACGATGCACGTGGATTTTTCAATGCCAACACCCTGGCTGAACTGCACCAACTGGAATCGCGGTCGCCTTGAAAACGCTCGAACAAATTGCCGCCGAGTTGCAGGGCTATGACCCCCAGGCGCTGTCGGCCAGTGACGTGCTGGCCTTCTTGTCGCGACTGGTGATGCCGATCGAGGACAAGCTGGAACTGCCCCTATTTGACGCCCTGGGCCATGTCCTGGCCGATGATGTGATCTCGCCGGTCGATGTACCGCCTCACGACAATTCGGCGATGGATGGTTTCGCCTTTGATGGCCAACAACTGGCACCGGATGGCTCGCTGACGCTGCATGTGGTCGGCACCGCTTTCGCTGGCAAGGCCTGGCAAGGCGCTGTCCAGCGCGGCGAGTGCGTCAAGATCATGACGGGCGCCATCATGCCGCCCGGGACAGACACCGTCGTTCCGCAGGAGTTTGTCACGCTTGCGGGCGATCAGATTTCGATTGCGCCAGGACTGCTCCAGGCCGGAGACAACCGCCGCCTGCGCGGGGAAGACCTCAAGCTGAACCAGCCAGCGCTATTAAAAGGGGAGCTATTAACGCCCGCTCGACTTGGGCTGGCAGCTTCTTTAGGCCTCGAAACCGTGTCATGCTGGCGACCGCTGCGGGTCGCCTACTTTTCAACCGGCGATGAAATCCTGTCGCTGGGCCAGGCTCCGCGCGAGGGTGCGGTTTACGACAGCAACCGCTACACCGTCTTTGGCATGTTGCGCCGCATGGGTTGCGAGGTCATCGACATGGGTGTGGTACGGGATGACCCGGCGCTGCTCGAAGCAGCTTTCGTCAGCGCGGCCTCACGCGCAGACGCCATCATCACCTCTGGCGGCGTCAGTGTCGGGGAAGCTGATTTCACCAAGGCGATGATGAAAAAACTGGGTGATGTGGCGTTCTGGCGCATCGCCATGCGGCCTGGCCGTCCGATGGCTGTAGGGCGACTTTCGTTGCCTCAATCAGACTCTGGCCCAGAAAATACGAGCGTTAACAGCTATCAAACTAATAGCAATTTAAACGGCGCAATTTTGTTTGGCCTGCCTGGCAATCCGGTGGCGGTGATGGTGACTTTTCTGGCTTTTGTACGCCCTGCTCTGCTCCAGATGATGGGCGTCAAGCAGCCGGCCATGCCTTTGCTGCGGGCGCGCAGCATGGAGGCCATTCGCAAGAAACCCGGCCGCACCGAGTACCAGCGCGGCTGGGTATCCACTGCGCCCGACGGCTCTTTGCAGGTTAAAACTACCGGCAGCCAGGGTTCTGGCGTGCTTCGGTCCATGGCCGAGGCCAATGGATTACTGGTCTTGCATCATGACCAGGGCAACGTCGCGATTGGAGAGGATGTTGACGTGCTGATGTTTGAGGGTGCGATCTGATTCCTGCCCTGTCCTGGCGCATTAATCGAGTCGCAACACGGCAATTGGCGGCAGATCGCGCGACAGGCACAGCCAGGACTGTCCGGCGTCCTCGCTGACCCATAGACCACCGGTGGTCGAGCCCATCGCCAGCGTCCTGCCATCGCGGCCAACCACCAGCCCGTGCCGATACACGAGGTGGTAGGCGTCAGACTGCGGCAAGCCTTCGCCGTGGCTGGCAAAGCTGCTGCCACCGTCGCGGGTTTCATTGACCACCATGCGCCCGGCTACCGGGATGCGTTGGGCGTCGGAATGCGCAGGCACGAACCAGGCTCGGCTGGCATCAAACGGATCTGCGGCCACTGAAAAACCAAAACCGCTGGGCTGCGGTGCGGCGATGGCATCCCACTTCTGCCCGCCATTGGTCGAGCGGTACATGCCGCAATGGTGCTGGCACCACAACACATCAGGCTGAGCCATGCACTGGTCCAGCCGATGCACGTCCTGGATGTTGGGATCGCTGCGGCGCTCGGGCGGCATGTAGTCGGCCTCCAGGCCTTCGGAGGTATTGCGCCAGCTGGCCCCGCCATCGTGACTCTGCCACACCCCGCCACTTGAGATCGCCACCGTCAGGTGCTTGGCGTCGCGCGGATCGGGCAGGATGGTATGGATACCGGCATGGTCATAGCCGCCGCCCAACCAGTCTTTGCGTTCGGGCCGGTTCCAGAGTCCCTCCTGCAACTGCCAGCTGGTACCGCCATCGGTGGAACTGAACAGGCCTGCGGGCATACAGCCAGCCCACAGGATGCCGGGCCCGGCTTCGAGGCTCCACAGCAAATCCACGCTCCAAGGGGTGGGATCGTCTTTCCAGGGTCCGTCGTCGGGTTTGGGCGGAAAGGCCGGGGCTGCTATCTCTTGCCAGTGCCCGCCGCTGTCTGCGCTCTTCCAGAGTTTGACTCCGAAATGCCCGAGGCGCAGCGCCACATACCAGGCGCCATCGTGCGGATTCATCAAAAGTTGGCTGACTGGCTCGCCTGGAAACTGCGGTTTGCCCAGATGCCAGCCCGTGTCGGTGCGATGCACTACAAACAGTCCTTTGCGTGTGCCCACGCAAAGCGTGTGCGGCAAGCTGGGGTTTGCCATGTCTAGCCTCCGGTCAGGGCCTGAATCACCATCACCTTGTCCTGCGCTTGCAGTGCAATGGCCAACTGCGTTCGACTGGCGATCATTTGGCCATTGATAAACACCGCTACATGTTTGCGGATCGCGCCCTGTTCGTCAAGCACGTAACTGCGCAAACCCGGCGCTGCACGAAATGCCGCTTCAAGGGCCGCATCCAGGGTGCCGGCATCGACCTGCTGCGCCGGACAAGCAACATGGCGGGTCAGGGCCGGGGCGAATGCGACGTAAGGCATGGCATGCCTATTTTGCGATGACTTCGCCTTGGTGCGGGACGGCCCAGTCTCTTGCCTCGGCCTGGTTGGCGCCAGGGATTTTCTTGCGGGCAAACAGGGTGTACATGGTTGGCACCACAAATACCGTGAGCAATGTCCCCAGCGACATGCCGCCCACGATGACCCCGCCGATCTGCTGGCGGCTTTCGGCGCCAGCGCGGGTGGCGATCGCCAGCGGCACGGCCCCCAGCACCATGGCGCCGGTGGTCATCAAAATCGGGCGCAGAC
>JANMBW010000382.1:0-2460 GCA_031360565.1 Polaromonas sp. | reverse complement strand
GGTTTGTCGAGCAACAACACCCCATGCACGGGGCGCCGCTGCACCCGGGTGCGAGGGCTGTTCATGCTCAGTCTTCTTGGGCGCGGGAGGAGACCGCCTTGGCGATCAGGGCGTTCATGTCCGCCGCACGCTCGGTGGTGCGGTCAAAGTGGAAATGCAGGGTTGGCACGGTGTGGGTCATCAGGCGTTTGAAAAGGCCATTTCGCAAAAAGCCGGCAGCCTGATTAAGGGCTTCTTCACACTCTTTGGGATCGCCCACCAGGACACTGAAAAAAACCTTGGCATGGGCATAGTCAGGCGTGACTTCGACCGACTGCACCGTCACCATGCCGACCCGCGGGTCTTTCAGCTCGCGCGCGATCAGCTGCGTCAAATCACGCTGGATCTGATCGGCCACTCGAAAGCCGCGGTTGGGGGTGGAACTTCGTTTTTTCACGGATTCATCAATCGACGCCAGTCAAATCGGTCCAGGGCATTACCTAACCCTGAGCCCTGAACTGATCTGGCGGCAAGCTTTACAAGGTTCGGGCAACCTCTTTGATTTCGAAGAATTCCAGTACGTCACCGACTTCGATGTCGTTGTAGTTCTTGATGTTCAAACCGCACTCAAAGCTTTCCTTGACTTCTTTCGCATCGTCCTTGAATCGCTTGAGCGAGTCGAGCTCGCCGGTGAAGATGACCACGTTCTGACGCAACAGACGCAAGCGGGCGGTGCGGCGAACCACACCGGCAGTGACCATACAACCGGCGATCGATCCGATTTTGGACACCTTGAAGATATTGCGAATCTCGGCCGTACCGATAACTTCTTCCTTCTTGTCGGGCGTCAGCATGCCGGACATGGCTGCCTTGAGCTCGTCTACCGCGTCATAAATGATGTTGTAGTAACGAATGTCGATACCGTTGTTCTCTGCCTGCTTGCGCGCCTGGGCGTCGGCACGGGTGTTGAAACCAATCAGCACGGCCTTCGATGCAATCGCCAGGTTGACGTCAGACTCGGAAATGCCACCCACGCCCGAGTACACCAGCTGCACCTTGACCTCGTCGGTCGACAGCTTGAGCAGCGACTGGGCCAGAGCCTCTTGCGAGCCCTGAACGTCGGCCTTGATGATGATGGGCAACATCTTGACCTCACCAGCAGAGATGTCCGAGAACATGTTCTCCAGCTTGGACGCTTGCTGCTTGGCCAGCTTGGTGTTGCGGAACTTGCCCGCACGGTAAGTTGAAATTTCCCGGGCGCGGCGCTCGTCCAGCATGACGATGAAGTCATCACCAGCTTGCGGCACTTCGGTCAAACCTTGAATCTCGACCGGAATAGACGGGCCTGCGGTCTTGATGGTCTTGCCGTTTTCATCCAGCATGGCCCGCACCCGGCCATAGGTCGATCCGGCCAGTACCACGTCACCAGCCTTGAGGGTGCCGGACTGAACCAGTACCGTCGCCACCGGGCCGCGACCCTTGTCGAGACGCGCCTCAATCACCAGGCCTTTCGCCAGCGCATCGACCGGCGCACGCAGTTCCAGCACTTCTGCCTGCAGCAACACCTGTTCGAGCAACTGGTCAATACCGGCACCGGTACGGGCAGACACTGGCACAAACGGCGACTCGCCGCCAAACTCCTCGGGAATCACTTCTTCAGTGACCAACTCACCCTTGACGCGGTCCAGGTTGGCATCGGGCTTGTCAATCTTGTTGATGGCCACCACGATCGGTACACCAGCCGCCTTGGCGTGCTTGATGGCCTCTCGGGTTTGCGGCATCACGCCGTCGTCTGCAGCCACCACCAGAATCACGATGTCGGTCGCCTGGGCGCCGCGAGCTCGCATGGCGGTAAACGCTTCGTGGCCTGGCGTGTCCAGAAAGGACACCATGCCACGCGGGGTTTCCACATGGTAGGCACCAATGTGCTGGGTAATACCGCCTGCCTCACCCGAAGCCACCTTGGCGCGACGGATGTAGTCGAGCAGCGACGTTTTGCCGTGGTCAACGTGACCCATCACGGTCACCACTGGCGCACGTGGTAAGGATTCAGCCTGTTCGCCCTGAATGTCCTCGTCGGTAAACGCTTCTGGATCATCCAGCGCCGCCGTCACGGCGGTATGGCCCATTTCTTCCACCACGATCATGGCGGTGTCCTGGTCCAGCGGCTGGTTGATGGTGACCATCTGACCCAGCTTCATCAAATGCTTGATCACTTCAGAGGACTTGACGCTCATCTTGTGTGCCAACTCGGCCACGGTGATGGTCTCTGGCACGTGAACTTCGATAGCCTTGAATTCAGTCGGCGCGACAAAGCTGGACTCAGGCCGTGCATCGCGGTCATGGGTGCGGCGGCCACGCGGGCCGCCGCGGAAATTGCCCCGACCCGGAACGCTGGTAGCACCCCGGGTAGGCAAGGCCTTTTTCTTGGCCGCGTCATCCTTCCAGGTAGACGACAGGTTTTCTGACTTGATTTCTTTC
>JANMBW010000372.1:0-1950 GCA_031360565.1 Polaromonas sp. | reverse complement strand
GCTTGGCCAGTGGGTTGTAGGCTTCAAGAGATTGAACGTCCTTGACGACTTCCGAGGTGCTCATGGTGTGTTTCTTGATTAAGGCGCCAAATACGTGACGAGCTTTTGAGCCAGCACGTTTGCTGCATCTTGCCAACTTGCCGAGACCCCGATTGTAGAAAGGTCTGTGGTTTGCAGGCCGATATATCCGCAGGGGTTGATGCGTGAAAACGGCTCCAGGTCCATCGCCACATTTAGCGCCACGCCATGGTAGGTGCAATGGCGGCTGACCTTGATGCCGAGTGCGGCGATCTTGGCCAGGCCCCTGAAAGGATCGAGAGGGTTGACCGGACCGGTCAGCGCAGCGTGAGAAGCCGGATCTTCCAGACGCACATAAATGCCGGGCGAGCCGGCTACTCGGTGTCCGGTGACGCCAAAATGGGCCAGGGTCTTGATGACGGACTCCTCGATGCGGTAAACATATTCCTTGACGTAGTAGCCCGCGCGTTTAAGGTCGATCAGCGGATAAGCCACCACCTGGCCCGGCCCATGAAAAGTGACCTGGCCACCCCGATCAGTTTGCACCAAAGGAATGTCGCGAGGGTTCAGGACGTGTGCAGGCTGGCCAGCCAGGCCCTGCGTGTAAACCGGATAATGCTCACAAATCCATAGCTGATCACCAGCGTTTTGATTGGGCTGCGGGTTGTTTTGGCTCTTACAGCCAGCGTGCCGGCCAGCTGTGAAAGCCTGCATGGCTTGCAGCGTGGGCAGGTAATCGACCAGACCAAGTTGGCAAATCTCGGGCGACATGAGGGCTTGTCGGGCAGCGCCTACAGCACCACTTTGACCATCGGGTGGGTAGACAGCGTGCGGTACAGCTCGTCGAGCTGTTCTCGGCTGGTGGCGGTCACGGTGATGGTCACGCCCAGGTATTTGCCGCCCTTGCTTTCCCGCAGTTCGATGGTGCTGGCGTCAAAGGTCGGGTCAAACTGGCGCGCAACGTGGGTGATGGCGGCGACCAGGCCATCAGTCTTGATCCCCATGACCTTGATAGGAAACAGCGACGGGTAGTCGATCAGCGATTCCTGCTTGGGCAGGCCGGAGGCGGGGGGCACAGGGGTGGTCACGTGGCGGCCTGAAGTTTGGCCTGCTGGTAGGCCGCGTAAAGCTTTTTATAAACCGGGCCGGGCTGGCCGCGATGGTCCGAATGACCAACAGGCTGACCGTCAAGCAGGGTGACCGGCAACACTTCTTTGGTCGCCGACGACAGCAGCAACTCGTCGGCATCGAGCACTTCCGCGCGCGTGATGCGACGAAGTTCAAAGGTCAGGCCAATTTCCTGGCACATGGCTTCAATCAAGCCATAGCGGATGCCTTCCAGCACCAGTTTGTCCTTGGGCGGGCCCATGACCTTGCCGTGCTTGATGACCCAGACGTTGCTGGCTGCGGCCTCGCTCAGGTAGTCACCGCGAAACATGATGGTCTCGACCGCTCCGACGTCGGCACTGAGCTGGCGTGAGAACACTGCGCCGAGCAGGCTGGTGCTTTTGATATGGGCTTTTTCCCAGCGGAAATCGTCGGCGGTGATGCAGGACACGCCCTCGTTGCGCTGCTGCGCGCTGGGCAGCTTCATGGCATTGGTCATGACAAAAACGGTGGGCACCAGCCCCGGCAGCATGACATGGTCGCGTACGGCCACGCCGCGGCTGACCTGGATATAGATGATCTGATCAACTTGTCTGCCATTTTCAGGCTTGGCCAGCGTATTTGCTTGATATTGCGCTATCAATTTAGTAGCAATTTGTCGCCACTCCGTGTGTGTCAGTGGGTTGTTGATGCGCAGTTCGGCCAGGCTGCGGTCCAGCCGGGCCATGTGGTGCTCGAAACGAAACAGCTTTCCGCCGTACGCGGGGACGACTTCATAAACGCCATCACCAAAAATAAAGCCGCGGTCCAGCACGCTGATTTTGG
>JANMBW010000366.1:0-2729 GCA_031360565.1 Polaromonas sp. | reverse complement strand
TTTCACTCCTCGCCCATCCTGGCAGTGAAGAAGAGATTTGCTTATTCAACTCCATTAAGACAAAGCTCGCCCAAGATCCCACCTGGTACAGCCGTCGCCTGAAAAACATCATCGGCGTGACCGAGGAAACCACCACCGGCGTGCTGCGATTGAATGAAATGTCGGCCAAGGGCACCCTGGCCTTCCGCGCCATCAATGTCAACGATTCAGTCACCAAGTCCAAGTTCGACAATCTCTACGGTTGCCGCGAATCTCTGGTGGATGCGATCAAGCGCGCGACCGACGTGATGATTGCCGGCAAGGTGGCCGTGGTGGCGGGCTATGGCGATGTGGGCAAGGGTTCGGCCCAGGCGCTGCGCGCGCTCAGCGCCCAGGTTTGGGTGACCGAGATCGACCCGATCAACGCCCTGCAAGCCGCAATGGAAGGCTACAAGGTCGTGACGATGGAATACGCCGCCGACAAGTGCGATATTTTTGTCTCCGCCACCGGTAACAAGAACGTCATCACGTACGAGCACATGGCTGCCATGAAAGACCAGGCCATCGTCTGCAACATCGGTCACTTTGACAACGAAATCGACGTGGTGTCTCTTGAGAAGTGCACCTGGGAAGAGATCAAGCCGCAAGTCGACCATGTGATTTTCCCCGATGGCAAGCGCATCATTTTGTTGGCCAAAGGCCGTTTGGTGAACCTGGGCTGCGGCACCGGTCACCCCAGCTTTGTGATGTCATCCAGCTTTGCGAACCAGACGATTGCACAGATCGAGCTGTTCACCAAAAAGAGCGAGTACGAGGTTGGCAAGGTTTATGTGCTGCCAAAACATCTGGACGAAAAAGTGGCACGCCTGCACCTCAAAAAGGTCGGTGCAGTACTCAGCGAGTTGAGCGATGAGCAGGCTGCTTACATCGGTGTGTCGAAGGCGGGCCCGTACAAGGCCAACGCCTACCGTTACTGATCAGTGCGCGGCGCGGCCCATTGTGCTGTGCCGAATCATCGTGTCGGAAAACCATGCGTGCTGACCTGTTTCTTGTTGAACATGGCCTTGCCACCACCCGCTCCCAAGCCCAACGCCTGATTGCGTCCGGTGTGCAGTGGCGAGTGGAAGCGGACGCGGCCTGGAAGCGGATTGCCAAGAACGGTGATGAGGTGCCTGACAGCGCCGAGATGCAAGTGCTCGACGACACGGAGGCCAAATACATCTCCCGCGGCGGCTTGAAGCTCGATGGCGCGCTACGCAGCACAGGTCTGGTTGTGGCGGGATTGCGTTGCCTGGATGTGGGTCAGTCCACCGGCGGCTTTACCGATTGCCTGCTGCAGCGCGGTGCGGCGCAGGTTGTGGGCGTTGACGTAGGCCATGGCCAGCTGCATGCCAGCATGCGTGACGATCCGCGCGTGGTCTGCATCGAGGGCGTGAATGCCCGTTCGTTGACTGCGGATGCGCTGCTGGCGCACTTGGCGAGGGCGCATTCCATTGGTCAGGAACTGCAAGGCGATGAGCCTGAATCGGCTGAAGAGCCCGACGCCGTTTCAACCGATGCAGGCGCAGCATTCGATGTGCTGACGGCGGATTTATCCTTCATTTCGCTCACGCTGGTGCTGCCAGCTGTGGTTCGCCTGCTCAAACCTGATGGCCATATGCTGTTGCTGGTCAAGCCGCAGTTCGAGTTGCAGCCAGGCCAGATCGGCAAGGGTGGGATCGTGCGCGACCCGGAGCTGTTTGCTCTGGTCGAAAACCGTTTGCGCAGCACCTGTGCCGACCTGGGTATGGAGGTACTCGCCTGGCTGGAGTCGCCGATCACCGGCGGCGACGGCAACCGCGAGTTCTTCATCTACGCCCGAAAAGGCCACAACGTAGTGGGTGAAGACCAGCCGCTGCTGGCCGCGCCGGCACGTAACTTACCTAAGCGCACACCGCGCAGCGAGCAGCGAGCCCTGCATGCCGCGCATGAAGACTCAGAAGAAGCGCATGCCGGCCAGCATGGTCCGGCGCGCAGCAAGCGCCGACTCAAGCCGGAATCAAACAAATGATCTTGAAAACGATGACCACCCCTGTACCCATCACATCGAGGCGGCCATGACGCTCCCCGTCAGCTTTGAATTTTTCCCGCCCAAGACGCCCGAAGGCGCGGCCAAACTCCGCCAGACCCGCCAGGCGCTTTACCCCTTAAAGCCGGAGTTCTGTTCCGTCACGTTTGGAGCCGGTGGCTCGACCCAGGAAGGCACTTTCGCCACCGTTGGCGAAATTCTCCAGGAAGGCGTGGCCGCTGCCAGCCATTTTTCTTGCGTCGGTGCAACCCAGGCCACTGTGCGTGAGCAGTTGGCCATCCTTCAGGCGATGGGGGTCAAGCGACTGGTGGCGCTGCGCGGCGATCTGCCCAGCGGCTACGGTGCGGGCGGCGAGTTTCATTACGCGAGTGATCTGGTGGCATTTGTCCGGGCCGAAACCGGTGACGCTTTTCACATCGAGGTGGCGGCTTATCCGGAAGTTCATCCGCAGGCAAAGTCGGCAGAAGCTGACATCGCTGCATTTGTGGCCAAGGTCAAGGCTGGCGCCAACTCGGCCATCACGCAGTATTTTTTCAATAGCGACGCTTACTTTCGCTTTGTCGATGATGCCTACCATTTAGGCGCCGATGTGCCGGTCGTACCAGGCATCATGCCGATCACCAGCTCGACTCAGCTGATGCGCTTCAGTGATGCCTGCGGGGCAGAAATTCCGCGCTGGATT
>JANMBW010000311.1:0-2382 GCA_031360565.1 Polaromonas sp. | reverse complement strand
CACCGTGACAAGCGCTGGCGGCGGAGTAAGGTTGGCGTCGGTGGCCGACTCGGTCTGGTCTTCCAGTGAGCCGTTGGCAAACAGGTCCAGGGTGGGGGCGTCGCGACAGTGCCAGCTGACCTGCGCGGGCGCGACGTGCGCAGCCAGTAACCGGCGTGCATGGAGGCGAAAGCCTGCCAGATCGGTGGCGCTGGCGAGCGACACGGTCGTCAGGGTGTCGTCGACAGTGTCAAACAGATCATTCATTGCGTCCATGTTGATCTGTGCTCCGAGACTCTGTCAGGCCGCCAGCGCCGGAGTGGTAGGGGCCGTCTCTTCACCAAAAAGTGAACCTTGCTGCGGGTCGGGGCGCAGATGCGCCTGCAGGCCTGCAGAGTCGAGCTTGACGCCAGGATGGTGATCCGGTAGCAAGACAAAGGGAAGGACTTTTTTCAGCGGCACATGCAGGCGCAGCAGATCATCGACTCGCACCTCGCGCACCCTGCGCGCCTGAAGGATGCGCATGACGGCCTTAACGCCGAGACCGGGTACCCGCAGCAGCATTTCGCGCGGCGCCCGATTGATGTCAACCGGGAACTGCGCCCGGTGCGCCAATGCCCATGCAAGTTTGGGATCGAGCTCCAGGCTGAGCATGCTGCTGGCTGAGCTGCCGGGGCCATCGGGCACGATTTCGTCATGGCTGAAGCCGTAAAAGCGGATCAGCCAGTCGGCCTGGTAAAGCCGGTGTTCACGCATCAGGGGTGGCGATTTGAGCGGCAGCCGGCTGGACGCATCCGGGATGGGACTGAAGGCCGAGTAATACACCCGCCGCATGCGAAAGGCGCTGTACAGCATGGCACTAGCCTGCAAAATTTGTCGGTCATTGGCTGCGTCGGCGCCGACAATCATTTGCGTACTTTGTCCGCCGGGTGCAAAGACGGGCGCTGCACTGCGCCGGGTCTTGAGCGATTGCGGCAAGGAGATCACGCTGTGCCGCATCTGGTCCTTTGCCGCACCTTTGGCGTCGTCGATGTGCACCCGTAGCCGGGCCATGGACCGACGAATGGCGGCGCCGTCTTTTTCAGGAGCCAATGCCTGCAGGCCTTCCTGGGTAGGCAGTTCAATGTTGATGCTCAGGCGGTCGGCGTATTGACCGGCCTGTGCCAGCAGTTCAGGCGAGGCATCGGGAATCGTCTTGAGGTGGATATAACCGCGGAAATCATGATCTTGGCGTAGCGAGCGGGCGACCGCCACCACCTGCTCCATGGTGTAGTCCGGGTTCTGGATGATCCCGCTGGACAAGAATAGGCCTTCGATGCAATTGCGGCGGTAAAAGTCGAGCGTGAGTTGAACCACTTCGTCAACCGAAAAGCGCGCTCGGGGCACATTGCTGCTGACCCGGTTGACGCAGTACAGGCAGTCGTAGGTGCAAAAGTTGGTCAGCAGGATCTTGAGCAGCGAAATACAGCGACCGTCGGGCGCGTAGCTGTGGCAGATGCCCGAGCCCTCTGTAGAGCCTATGCCTTTGCCGCCCAGTGAGTGGCGTTTGGCGGTACCGCTTGACGAGCACGAGGCGTCATATTTGGCCGCATCGGCCAGGATGGCGAGCTTGCGCTGGATGGGTTGGAGGGCGGAAACAGTCACTGTATTAATATACAGTGGTTTGCCTTGTAGAGCAAGTCAGCCGGTCGGACTAACGATAGATCGTCACAGCTCAATCTCAGCCGCCAGCGGCGCATGGTCGGATAGATGCGACCAAGGCTTGTGCGGCAGGACCACTGGTCTGTGACCGATCGCGTTTCGCACATAAATGCGGTCTAGCCGAAGCAATGGCCGTCGCGCCGGGAAGGTTTTGGCGGGATGGCCATAGGCCTGAACAAATACCTCGTGCAAGTCAGCGCCCACGGCCAGCTGCTCCTTGGCGCGATGCCGCCAGTCGTTGAAGTCGCCAGCAACCACCACCGGCGCCTGGGCCGGCACGTGGTCGTGGATAAGCGAGCAGAGTCGGGCCATCTGCTGGGTACGGTGGGTCTCGGTCAGGCTCAGATGCACACAAATGGCGTGCAGGTTGACGCTGCGGTTGGGCACCTGAAGCTCGCAATGCAGCAAGCCGCGCTTTTCGGGCCCGCTGATGGAAATGTCGTGGTTTTCAAAACGCACAATCGGAAACTTGGACAGCACTGCATTGCCGTGGTCGCCGTGGGTGTAGACGGCATTTCGGCCATAGGCAAACTGCGACCAGAGGCTGTCCGCCAAAAACTCGTAATGCGGGGTTTCGGTGTAATTGTCAAAGCGGTCGGGATGTTTGGCGTTGCTGCCAGTGACTTCCTGCAGAAATACCACGTCAGCGCCGACCTTGCGTACCGCATCGCGCAACTCCGGCAGAATGAACTTGCGATTGAA
>JANMBW010000305.1:0-5766 GCA_031360565.1 Polaromonas sp. | reverse complement strand
ACCGTCTGGTCCTGCTCGATGTAGTTCACATTCGGATTGTTGCGGATACCTTGCAGCGCCGCGTCAGGAAGGCTGGCGGCAAAGCCCTTAAGGGCGCTGGCATAGGTGTGGTGCAACTGCCCACCGGAGGCGCGTATCAGGTTGGCGGCTTCTGCAGCAGGATTGGTGACCCTGTCCCAGAACACCACAATGTAGCGCCCGGGAATTGGCTTCGATGGTGCGTAGGGGTGGGCGGCCGGAGGATTGACCCCCTGGGCGACGGCTGGCGCGCCAACGGTGAGCGCTGTCGCGTACACGCCGAGCGCCAGGAGGTGGGCGAGGAAAGTTGGTTTCATGATGACCCCGACATGGATGCTGGGAACAATAAAAAAGCACTTTTCCATTGTGTGCTTGTGATGCAGGGAGTCAAGCCATTATTGGCCTACACGTCGCTGCGTCGAGGCCTGAAGCGTTCCAGTCGGCAGGTAAAATCGCGCGACTATGGCAGGCAGCACCTTTGGAAACCTCTTTGCAGTCACCAACTTTGGTGAATCCCACGGCCCCGCCATTGGCTGCGTGATTGACGGTTGCCCGCCCGGCATGACGCTGTGCGAAGCAGATATTCAAATAGATCTGGATCGCCGCCGTCCCGGCACCAGCCGCCACGTGACGCAGCGCAATGAACCCGATGCGGTGGAGATTTTGTCTGGCGTGTACCAGGGCAAAACCACCGGCACACCCATTTGTCTGCTGATTCAAAACACCGATCAGCGCAGCAAGGACTACGGCAATATCCTGGAGACCTTTCGCCCCGGACATGCCGATTACACCTATCTGCACAAATATGGCTTGCGTGATCCGCGCGGTGGTGGGCGCGCCTCTGCACGCCTGACTGCGCCCATGGTGGCAGCTGGCGCGGTAGCTAAGAAATGGTTGCGCGAAAAATATGGCACTACCTTCCAGGGTTGCATGACGCAGATTGGCGATGCGGTGATTCCGTTTGAGTCCTGGGACCATGTCGCGCACAACCCGTTTTTTGCACCGGTTGCCGACGTCTCGAAACTCGAAAATTACATGGACGCGCTGCGCAAGTCCGGTGACTCCTGCGGCGCTCGTCTGCGTGTCACGGCGACGGGCGTGCCTGTCGGTTTGGGCGAGCCGCTGTTTGACAAGCTCGATGCCGACATTGCCTACGCCATGATGGGCATCAATGCTGTCAAGGGCGTAGAAATCGGTGCCGGATTTTCAAGTGTCAGCCAGCGCGGCACCACCCACGGAGACGGCCTGTCGCCCGAAGGATTCATGTCCAACAACGCCGGCGGTGTGCTGGGCGGCATCAGCACCGGGCAGGACCTGGAAGTGTCCATCGCGATCAAGCCCACCAGTTCCATCCTGACACCGCGTTCGTCCATCGACACCCGTGGCGAGCCTGCCGAAGTCGTGACCAAGGGCAGACATGATCCGTGTGTGGGCATACGCGCAACGCCGATTGCCGAGGCCATGCTGGCCTTGGTCGTGATGGAGCATGCGCTGCGGCAGCGCGCGCAAAATGCCGATGTTCGGGTCGACACGCCCGACATCATGCGAAAGTTGGGCTAAGCAGAACGCGGCCCAAAGCCTTATTGCACAGAAAGACTGCCCCATGAAAACAGCGCTGGTTCTCAATGGCCCCAATCTCAATTTGCTGGGAACACGTGAACCTGATGTGTATGGACAGCAGACCCTGGCCGATGTCGAGGCACTGTGCCTGAGCGCTTGCGCCGAGCACGGCTTGAAGCTGGACTTTCGCCAGAGTAACCACGAAGGCGTGCTGATTGACGCCATCCATGAAGCGGGCCGCGCCCAGGCCGCCGGCACGCTGGCGGGTGTGGTGTTAAACGCCGGGGCCTATACCCACACGAGCGTGGCGCTGATGGATGCCATCAAAGGCTCTGGCGTGACGCTGATTGAACTGCATATCAGCAATGTGCATGCGCGTGAAGCGTTCCGCCATCGCTCCTACATTTCATCTGTTGCCAAAGCGGTGATGGCCGGTTTTGGCATCAAGGGCTATGCCCTGGCCATTGCCGGTCTGGCCGCCTTGGCCTGACCGCCATCGGTTAATTGCCGCCGTGGCAACCAGCTCGCGGTTTCCGGTCGATGAGCGCGAAGTCGAGTTCAGTGCCATCCGGGCACAGGGCGCCGGGGGACAGAATGTCAACAAGGTCTCGAGCGCCATCCACCTGCGCTTTGACATCCCGGCGTCCTCGCTGCCCGAAGCGATCAAGCTGCGGCTGCTGGGGCTGAACGACAGCCGCATCACCCAGGAAGGCGTACTGGTGATCAAGGCCCAGCAACACCGTACGCAAGACATGAACCGCAGCGACGCGCTGGCCCGCTTGCAGGAGGTGATCGACAGTGTGGCCAAGCTGCCCAAAGCCCGGCGGGCCACCCAACCCAGCTATGGCTCCAAACAGCGGCGGTTGGAAGGCAAAAGTCAGCGCTCAACCATCAAGGGACTGCGCGGCCGGGTTAACGAGTAGCGGTCCCGCGCGTGTCCTCAAGCGGTGGCCTGAGGTGGGCCCATGGCCGTGCGGATTCCAGGGCGGCAGCCGCACGAAAGATGTCCACCTCATGGTTGATTTTGGCCACCATTTGCAGGCCTATTGGTAGTCCGGCCGCCGTCATACCGACCGGCACCGATGCCGCGGGTTGCCCGGTGAGGTTGAACGGATAGGTATAGGCCATCCACGCGATGATGTTGTCTTCGCCTCCCGCGGGGGCGTCGGCGTTGGCATTGAATGCGGTGCAGGGTGTGGTGGGCGTCAGCAACAGGTCAATCGACTCAAACCTTGCGCGCACCTTTTCTCGCAGGTCATAGCGCCTGAAAACCTTGGCGTAATAGTCTGCCAGCGACTGGTGCAGAGCGGGCGCCAGCATGCGGACCACAGCCGGGTCAAGCAGGTCTTTGGCGTCGCGCAGGGCGCTGTTCAGCCGGGTGCCGACACCGGCATAAAACTCCGCCATCCACAGATCAATCGGGTCCTCGCCAGCCAGGTCATCCCACAACACCACCTCGCAGCCAAGGCCCTGCAACTGTTTGACTGCCGCCTCGCAAGCCTGCAGCACGTCGGATTCGGGTTGGACAGTGCCCAGCGTCGGTGACCACGCGATGCGCATGCCGCGCACTGGCAGTTCGCAGGCCCCCAGGTAGTCGGGAACGGGGCCCGCCACGCTGAAGGGGTCGCGCCTGTCATGGCCGGAGATAACGCCCAGCAGCAATGCCGCGTCTCGCACCGTACGAGCCAGCGGGCCCACATGAGCCAAGGTGGGCGTGGCCGATGCCGGAAACACCGGCACGCGCCCAAACTGGGCCTTGATGCCGAACAGGCCACTGAAGGAACTTGGCAGGCGAATCGATCCGCCACCGTCGGTACCCAGCGCAAACGGCGTGATGCCTGCCGCCACACTGCTTGCAGCGCCCAGGCTGGAACCGCCGGGGGTCTTGGTCAGATCCCAGGGGTTACGGGTAGTGCCGGTCAGCGGTGAAGGACCGCCGCCTTTGCATCCGAATTCAGTGGTGGTGGTCTTGCCGACGATGCAGGCACCCGCCGCCTTGATGCGCTCGACTGCGGGGGCATCCGCTGCGGCGATGTTGCTGGCCAGGGTGCGCGAGCCAAACGTTTGCCGGATACCGCCCATCGCAATCAAATCCTTGACGGAAATCGGCAGGCCATGCAGCGCCCCCAACGGCTCGTTCGTCATCACGGCTTGCTCCGCACGCCGAGCCGCGCCCAGTGCTTCGTCGGGTGTGAGGGTGACAAAACAGTTCAGCGTCGGCTCCAGTTGGGCTTGACGCTCCAGACACTGCCGCATCAACTCTGTGGGCGAGATTTTCCGGGTAGCAATGGCTTGCCGCAGTTCCAAGGCTGGAATGTAAGCGTACTCAGAGGCGTTGTCTGGCATGGCAGGCTCTTAAGGCAAGCGTTGAACCTGGCTGGGTTTCAACAACCGAGTTGACCGGCCAGGTCCAGCAGGTCGCGGGCATGCAGGGTGTTGGCGGGATCGGGTGAAATATCTTTAGGTTGGGCTGCGCCAAACTCGGCCAGCCGCTCGATGTAAGCCGTCTGCAGGCCGCAATGGCGTGCAGCGGCGAGGTCGTCCTGGTGGGCAGCGACCAGCATCACATCAGCCGGTGACAGGTCAAACACCTTGGCCACACCCAGGTAAGTCGCCGGGTCCGGCTTGTAGGCCCGGAACACCTCGGCCGACAAAATGCAGTCCCACGGCAGGCCCGAGCGTTTGGCCATATTGCAGAGCAGACCAATGTTGCCGTTGGAGAGCGTGCAGATCGTATGGCGCGACTTGAGCCGGGTGAGGCCAGCCACCACGTCTGGCCACGGGTCAAGCCTATGCCAGGCTTTGTTGAGGTGTTTTTTTTGCCCCTCGGTCAAACCAGTCAGGCCAAACTGCGCCAGCAGGCCATCCAGAATCATGCGATGCAGGTCATCAATCAGGGTCCATCCCAGCTCGCCAGAACGCACCCGGCGCATGGCGGGCTGGTAGCCAGCGCGCCAGGCCAGCGCGAATGCGTCGCCATCCACACCGGGATGCAGGGCTTGCACTTCACGGGCAATCCCGCTGTGCCAGTCCACAACCGTGCCGAAAACATCAAAAGCCAAAACCTGGGCACGAGGGGAGTAAGGTGAGGACGTCATGACCGCATTATCAACACACTGGCTAGGTCAAAGTCCAGACCAAAAGCAGGTTGTTGGCTGGCATAACGTGCCGTGCCGCGAGCTTCAGCCCCGCGCGTGTTGCCTCCTGTTCAACGTCTTCGCGCCGCCGCAGGCCCCACGCGTTGTCTTGCGCCCGTAGGCCGCAGTCAAAACTCAAGTTGCCTTCAGCGGTCGGCACTTCATCTTCGAGATAGGGGCCGTAGGTCACCAGCAGGCCGCCAGGCGCGAGGGATCTAGCGCTGCCGCGCATCAGTGCAGCGCAGGTGGCCCAGGGCGCAATGTGCAGCATGTTGGCGCAATAGATCAGGTCGAAGCGATCCCCCTCCGCCAACCAGGGCCAAGCCAGCACATCCAGCAGCAGGGGCGGGCGAACGTTCTTCACGCCTTGCTCGGCCACTCTTTCGGCAATCACGTTAAAGCCGTCGGCTTGGGCATCGGTAGGTTGCCAGGTCCAGTCGGGCAGTGCCGCCGCAAACCAGACTACATGCTGACCCGTGCCTGATGCGATTTCGAGCGCCACGCCCTGCGCCGGCAATATCTGACGCAGCTTGTCCAAAATCGGCTGCTTGTTCCGGTCAGCGGCGGGGCTGAACATGGCAGGTCCGCTTGATGTCAGGGCAGGATCACGATGGCGCCGGTCGTTTGACGGGCCTCGGCGGCACGGTGCGCTTCGGGCAATTGGTCAAGCCGGAAGCGCGCGCCTATCGTGGCCCGCACAGCGCCGCTGGCCATGGCTGCAAACACATCGGCGGCATTGGCGCGAAAGGTGGCAGGGTCGGCGTTGTGCGGAAAAACCGACGGCCGCGTTAAAAACAGGCAACCTTTTTTATTGAGCAGTTCTGGCTCAATCGCTGGTGCCGGGCCCGACGCCGCGCCGTAAAGCACCACCATTCCAAAAGGCGCGGCGCAGTCCAGCGAACCCATGAAGGTATGCTGCGCCACCGAGTCGTAGACCACTCGCGCCTTGCGGCCGCCAGTGGCCGCTACCACTTGTGCTACCCAGTCGGGCTGGGTGTAGTCAATGCAGGCGTCTGCCCCTTCCGCACAGACCAGGGCACATTTGGCGGCC
>JANMBW010000300.1:0-3637 GCA_031360565.1 Polaromonas sp. | reverse complement strand
GCGCGGCCAGGTTCTGGATGTGCGGAAAAAAGAGCGTGAGCTGCGACGCATCATTGTCGAAAAGTGCGGCATGCCGCAGGAAACCTTTGTGAAGGATTTCCCGCCCAACCTGCTCAATCTCAAATGGGTGGAAAAGCAGGTGGCCTCGGGCAAGCCGTGGTCCGCCATCATGGCCCGCAACATTCCCCCGATTCAGGAATTGCAGCAAAAACTTGCCGACCTCCAGGCCCGCGTGGTGGTACCGCTAGGGCATTTGAAGGACATCAACAAGCGCATGAATGAAGGCGAGTCCAACTCGCGTGATGCCAAGAAAGAGATGATCGAGGCCAACCTGCGCCTGGTGATTTCGATCGCTAAAAAATACACTAATCGCGGTCTGCAATTCCTCGATTTGATCCAGGAAGGCAACATCGGTCTGATGAAGGCCGTCGACAAATTTGAATACCGCCGTGGCTACAAATTCTCGACCTATGCCACCTGGTGGATTCGCCAAGCGATCACCCGAAGTATTGCAGACCAGGCGCGGACCATTCGCATCCCGGTGCACATGATCGAGACCATCAACAAGATGAATCGCCTGTCGCGCCAGCATCTGCAAGAGTTTGGCTTTGAACCCGACGCCAGCGTGCTGGCCGAGAAGATGGAAATTCCCGAAGACAAGATCCGCAAGATCATGAAAATCGCCAAAGAGCCGATTTCAATGGAAACGCCGATTGGTGATGACGATGATTCCCACCTCGGTGACTTCATTGAGGATGGCGCCAACACTGCACCGCTGGAAGCGGCCATGCAGGCTGGTTTGCGCGACGTGGTCAAGGATATTTTGGACAGCCTGACGCCGCGTGAAGCAAAAGTATTGCGCATGCGCTTCGGTATTGAAATGTCTACCGATCACACGCTGGAGGAGGTCGGCAAGCAGTTCGACGTGACACGTGAGCGCATTCGTCAAATAGAAGCCAAGGCACTCAGAAAGCTCAAGCACCCTTCGCGTTCTGACAAATTGCGCAGCTTTATCGACACGCTGTAAGCTCGGCCTCACAGTTATGGCAAATCGCCGCATTCCCGTCATTTCACGGGAATGCGGCGATTTTTACTTTAGGGTCAAGCGGCCATGAGCAGGGTAGCGGCTCCCCAGGCGATCAAAACTGTGCCTGCACCCCGACCTATCCAGTGACCAGCAGGAGCAAGCTTTTCAACCAGAACAAAAATCGCGAGCCCAGCGATCCAGCCAATATTCATCACGCCACCGACAAACAGCAGTAGCATCAGCATCCAGCAGCAACCGACGCAAAACACGCCATGCTGAGCTCCCATCACAAACGCGCCGCGCGCACCCTGACGCCAATGCATCAACACGAATTCCAGAGGTGATCGGCAGCGCCGCAAACAGGCTTGCTTCAAAGGTGTCCACTGGTACAGCCCTGCAGCAATCAGTACGCTCCCGGCCAGGACAATGCTTGTCGTCTCCATCATTGGCGATAGCAAGGCTAACTTCTCCAGCCAGAACTGAAGCGCAACTGCGCCCATGCTGAATCCTGTCCAGACCGCGATATACCCCAAGATGAAAATGCCGGATGCCGCTGCCGGTTGATCCGATGCATGACGATTACGCGCGATAGTGGCGTGGAGCAGAATCATGGGCGCGGCGCTCGGCAGCATCATGGCCGCCATCATCACGGCCCACATCGCCAGCATGACCATGGCATGGCTGACCGTCCAGGGACCTGAACTCATGGGCATCAGCATGCCGTCCATGTCTTGCATGGTGCCAGCGCCAGCTAATAAATAGGCCCAGGATAAAACAACAACAAGCAGCAAACCGGCTATCAGCAAAATCCGGTCGTTTCGCAATGCCCTTTCAACCGCTGTGTTGGCGCTCATGCGGTCCACCTGTCGGACGCGTCTTGATCAGAAGGACACCGTACTTAACCTCAGGCTTCTACACCCTGCGGCGTTTGGATGACTTTTGCCAGCGTGCTGTGCGAAGCATGGGTATCGAACCGAATTGCACCGGTACTGTGGATATTTGACGAGGCGATCTCGCCCTCAATGTGCTCAAATCCCTCCGGCATGACCACCAGAATACGGTGCGGGGCGCCGGTCACCGGGTTCTTGATAGGTTCCACGTCTGTTTCCAGCACGCCGCGAATCGTGAGGCGCGCGGTGCGGGCTTGCTTGTCAAACTCAAACTTCACCGGCGCAAAAATCGGGTCGTGCATTTTGGTCACGATCAGGCTGAAGATATTAAACAGCGTTCCTTCCGCTGAATATTTTCCCGACATGATCGCAAACAAGGCTTCGCGTTGCGCTGAAGTCGCGCGCTCGTCGATGATGGGTTGCGCCTGTCCGTTTCCTTCGTGTAATGCGCCTGGGAAATGAACAGTGACGAAAAAGCTGAGTCCGTCCAGACGGGTGTTTTCAAAATTGCCTCGGGTGATCCGCATGCCTAGCAGACCCTTGCAATCACCGTTGGTCGGTCTTGCATTGAAATCGCAAGGACATCCGAATGCGCAGCTGCAGTTCTTGATCCATTCACCTTCGAGGCGCCAATTTGCTTGTTCCATGGTCGCATGCTCCTGTTCGTTGTATTCAACAAATACAGTGAGGATCTGCTTGTGAATCTGCAATTCCTCCTGCAAACCCGGCCGAAACGCAAAACGAATGTGCCAGTGTCAATCGGGAAATCGAACCGTCAGAAAAGGGTGGACATTCCACCTTGCGTTTAGTCATCCAACATACGCCGATTTTTGGCCCTCTGCAAATTTATTTACCCAGCATCAGAAGGCCCCGCACCGGCTAGCGTGGCGAGGCTGGTCGCGCCGCCGGAGAAGCGGCAGGGCTCAGCGAGCCCGTTTGGTCAATAGCGGCTGGGTGACACCGTCCACCCCCACCAGCGACAACACCGTCAGCAGCGTACTCTGCGGCCCCAGCCAGGCATTGACAGGAGAAAACCATTCTCCTGGTCCATGTTGGCCGCCGCCCTGACCGCCGCTGCCCAATGTGACCGCTGGAATACCCAGGCTGATCGGCAGGTTGGAGTCGGTGCTGGACGCCGCGATGCTTTTGACTTCGCCACCGACCGTGGCGACGGCGCGGCGTGCTGCGTTGACCAGCGGTGAATCCATCTGGCCAGCACCCGCCGGGCGGTCACCCACCAGCTTGAACTCGACCTTGATCACGTCTTTTTTGTCCCAGCGCTTGTTTTCTTCGTCAGCCGCCTCACGGGCCAGTACCATGATGCGGTCTTCCAGCTTCTTCAATTCGGCGGCACTGTTGGAGCGCATGTCCAGCCCCAGTTCGGCCTCGGCCGCAATCGCGTTGACCGAGGTGCCCCCCTTCAGCGTGCCCACGGTAAATGTGGTTTTAGGCTCATCTGTGGTACGTACTTCACTGATCTTGGCAATCGCGCGGCCCAGTGCATGGGTAGCGGAAGGCAGACCGAACGCTGAAAAACTATGCCCACCGGGGCCGGTATAAATGATGCGGAAGCGGCGGCTGCCCGTGGCCTGGTTCACGACGCGGCCAATGTCCAGGCCGTCCAGCGAAATGAAGCCGTCAATCGCCTTGTTGTCGCGGAACAGCGCCTTGACGCCGCGCAGGTCACCCAGTTCTTCTTCCCCGACCGTGCCGACAAATA
>JANMBW010000280.1:0-3217 GCA_031360565.1 Polaromonas sp. | reverse complement strand
CCGACAAGGCGCTTTTGAGCGATCCCCAAACCTCTGGCGGCTTGCTGGTGTCCTGCAGTGCCGACAGTGCCGCAGCCGTGCTGGCGATTTTTCATGCAGAGGGTTTTGCCGATGCAGCCGTGGTCGGAGAAGTCACCGCCGGGCGGGGTGTCGTGGTTTATCAGAGCTAATCAGGGTAAGCTCCAACTGCCCGGCCCGGCCACCCACCCTACGCTAACGTCGCTGGAGCGAGGCCCCACAGCACCGGACCTGTCCAGGGGATTGCAGGCGCGATGTGATGTTTTGAAGAGCCTCTTGGCTGCATTTTTTTGGAAAGATTAGCCGTGTCCGCTTTACTCAAACTTGCGCTGGCTTTTGACGAACTGGCAGCCCGGCTGGGCAAGCTGGCCGCCTGCGCGGTCCTGCTGGCAGCCCTGATTTCAGCGGGCAATGCCATGGTTCGCTATGGTCTGGACATCAGCTCCAACGGCTGGCTTGAAATCCAGTGGTATTTTTTTGCGGTAACGGTGATGCTGGGTGCGCCGGTGGTGCTCAAACTCAATGAGCATGTCCGGGTGGACATCATTTATGGCCGGCTCAAGGGCAGAGGGCCGGTCTATGTTGATTTGTTCGGGTTGTTGTTTTTTTTATTGCCGACCATGGGCGTTCTGGCCTACCTCAGCTGGCCGTTGTTTTACGGCATGTTCGTGTCGGGAGAAATGTCGGGCAACGCAGGCGGGCTGATTCGCTGGCCGGTGATGCTGCTGCTGCCGCTGGGATTTGCCCTGATGTTTATCCAGGGCCTGTCCGAAATCGTCAAGCGCGTGGGCTACCTGCAGGGCACATTCGAGATGGACACGCATTACGAGAAGCCGCTGCAATGAGCCTGCGTCTTCCCTGTGACGCCAGCCCGTCCCCTTATCGCCTGACTCGCCAACAACAACTACACCGTCACAGGACTTGAAACCATGCAGATGGAAAACTTTGCACCGCTGATGTTTGCCGGGCTGGTACTGATCATGCTGATCGGCTTTCCGGTTGCTTTTTCGCTGGCTGCGCTGGGTATGGGTTCGGGTTTTATCGCAATTCAAATGGGCTGGTTCCCGAGCAGCTTCATGTCCAATCTGCCGCTGAACATGTTCGGCATTCTCTCGAACGAGTTGCTGCTGGCAATTCCGTTTTTCACTTTCATGGGCGCGATCCTCGAGAAATGCGGTCTGGCAGAAGACATGCTGGACTCGATGGGCCAGCTGTTTGGTCCGGTCCGTGGCGGTCTGGGCTATTCGGTCATCATTGTGGGTTTTATTCTGGGCGCTATCACGGGCACAGTGGCCGGGCAGGTGATTGCCATGGCCATGATCTCGCTTCCGGTGATGATTCGCTACGGCTACAACATGCGCTACGCCACCGGTGTTCTGGCGGCCTCGGGCACCATCACCCAGCTGGTACCGCCCTCACTGGTGCTGATCGTCATGGCCGACCAGCTTGGCCGGTCGGTCGGCGACATGTACAAAGGCGCCTGGGGCCCGTCCATCCTTCAGGTGCTGATCTTTGCTGGCTACACCTTCATGCTGGGACTCGTCAGGCCGCACCACATTCCAGGCGTCCCCAAGGATGCCCGCACCCTCAATGGCTGGGCACTGTGGGCCAAATGTCTGCGCGGCATCATTCCCTCAGCCGTCCTCATATTTGCTGTGCTCGGTTCTATGGGAGGCCTGCCAGGCATCGATACCGCGATTGCCACACCGACCGAAGCCGGTGCGATGGGCGTGGTGGGTGCGCTGATTCTGGCGGCCATCCACAAGCGGCTGACGCTCGCCCTGATCTGGGAAGCCATGGTCGGCACCATGCGTTTGACGGCAATGGTGGTTTTTATCCTGATCGGCGCACGGGTGTTTTCCATCGTCTTTCAGGGCGTTGACGGCGCCAAATGGGTCGAGCACATGTTGGGATCCCTGCCGGGCGGCCAGATCGGCTTTCTGATTGCCGTCAACATCTTTGTTTTTTTTCTGGCTTTCTTTCTCGACTTTTTCGAGATCGCCTTCATCATCTTGCCGATGTTGGCTCCCGTTGCGAACAAGCTGGGCATAGACCTGATCTGGTTCGGCGTCCTGCTGTGCGTCAACATGCAAACCAGCTTCATGCATCCGCCCTTTGGCTTTGCGTTGTTTTATCTGCGCGGCATTGCCGACACCCTCTTCAAGGAGGGGCGTATTCCCAAGGCCATCCAGTCGAATGACATTTACCTGGGCGCCATACCCTGGGTGGTGATGCAGCTGCTGCTGGTGGCCATCGTGATTTTTGTACCCCAGACGGTCACCGTGTTTCTTGACAAACCGGTAGTAGTGGACATCGACAAGCTGCAGATTGAGGTGCCAGTCGACGAGAACGCGAGCCGAAACAATGCCGCTGGCGCCGCAGGTATGCCTGAAATTGCCCCGCCAGTGCCGGTGCAGGACCTGTCGGGTGACGACGTGCAGAAAAAGGTCGACGAGTTGCTGAAAGCCAAATAGGCAGCAAGTACGCCTTTTCTCTTTCGATCACGTCCTTCCCATGAATCCTATCGCACCAGACACCTTCGGACCGCCACCTTTCAGATTCACGCCGAACGCCCTCGTGGCTTCGAGTCCGGCGTTTTCGCTGCCGTTCAAGCTCCTGGCAACAGTGATCGTCTTCGCCTGCGCAGCAGGGTTTGTTCAGACCTGGCTCGGCAGCAGGTCGGCAGGGGGTGGCGGCTGGTTTATCGCCGGCTTGGCGCTGCTGCTCTACACCTGGTGGCACATCCTGCGCAGCGCCACCCACATCGATCAGGCCGGGCTGCACCAGACCTGGGTTTGGGACAAACACATGGAACTGCGCGAACTCGCCTACGGCAAACTGATACGGGTGCGCGGACTGGAATGGCTGATTGCCCCGCGCTTGTATGTCCGCACGCTGATGGGCAAGTTCGCCGTTTTCTACGCCGCCTCGCCGGACATGATCGCCGAGTTTGAAAGACTGGTCAGCGAGTTGAAAGCCTTCAGAAGCGTGCGCTAGACAAGCCGAAAATCGCTCAGTACGCGCCACAAAAAAACCCCGCAACGCGGGGTTTTTTGATGACCGGCCGAGCGAGCGTTTACAGCTTCTGCGTCGCCATGAAGTTGTCAAAGCGGCTTTCAGCAAACCGGAACCACAGCACCTGGTCGCGCTGGAAGGCGCGCATGTCCGCATAAATTTTCTTCCACTCGGGACTCTTGCT